>NZ_SJWV01000154.1:0-9903 GCF_004352695.1 Escherichia sp. KCJ4928 | reverse complement strand
CCCCGCCACTTTACAGGTGCTCGCATATCTTCAACGCACCCTATTTTTACCCAGGCCTGCCCACGGGCAGGCTTTTGGGGAGGTTAGCGGGTCAGGTCGTCAAAAAACTTCTTCACACCATCAAAGAAGCTCTTTGAGCGCGGGCTGTTGTGCTCACCGGTTGGGCCACCGAAGCTTTCTTGCAGCTCTTGCAGCAGCTGTTTCTGCTTCTCGTTCAGGCCTACCGGTGTTTCGACGACAACGCGGCACAGCAAATCACCCTGTGCGCCACCGCGGACAGACTTGACGCCTTTACCGCGCATACGGAAAAGCTTACCGGTCTGGGTTTCGCCAGGCACTTTCAGTTTGACGCGACCATCAAGGGTCGGTACTTCGATTTCGCCACCCAGCGCCGCCATAGCGAAGTTGATCGGGACTTCGCAATAGAGGTTGTTGCCTTCACGCTCGAAAATCGGGTGCTGTTTAACCTGAACCTGAACGTACAGATCGCCTGCCGGTGCGCCATGCTCGCCCGCTTCACCTTCGCCCGCAAGACGGATGCGGTCTCCAGTGTCCACCCCTGCCGGGATTTTAACGGACAGCGTTTTGCTGCGCTCAACACGACCATGACCATGACATTTGTTGCACGGATCTTTGATCAGCGTACCGCGGCCCTGACAGTGTGGACAGGTCTGCTGTACAGCGAAGAATCCCTGACGCATCTGCACCTGACCAGAACCATGACAGGTCGGACAGGTCTGCGGCTGTGTACCTGGTTTTGCACCGCTACCGTGGCAAACGTCACACTCTTCCAGAGTCGGAATGCGGATCTCTTTGGTCACGCCACGTACAGCTTCTTCGAGGGTGAGCTCCATGTTATAGCGTAAATCAGCACCGCGCGCCGCACGTTGACGACCACGTCCGCCGCCAAAAATATCGCCGAAAACGTCACCAAAAATATCGCTGAAGTCTGCGCCGCCGCCAAAACCGCCGCCGCCCATACCGCCTTGCTCAAACGCAGCATGACCATACTGATCGTATGCCGCACGTTTTTGCGAGTCGGTCAGAACTTCATAAGCTTCCTTGATCTCTTTAAATTTCGCCTCGGCCTCTTTGTCACCCTGGTTACGGTCCGGGTGGTATTTCATGGCCAGGCGTTTGTAGGCCTTTTTGATTTCACGCTCTTCCGCTGTTTTGGAAACGCCTAAAATCTCGTAATAATCTTGCTTAGCCATCTTTTTTAAATTGCCCCTAGATGAATGCACGGGCGGAGAGGAAATTCCCCTTCGCCCGTGTCAGTATAATTACCCGTTTATAGGGCGATTATTTTTTGTCTTTGACTTCCTCAAATTCAGCGTCGACAACATCGTCATCTTTCGCGTTGTTTGCAGAAGCATCAGCACCGGCAGTCTGCTGCTGGGCATGTTGCTGCTGGGCGATTTCCATCAGTTTCTGGGAAACCTGTGCCAGCTCCTGCATTTTCGCTTCGATAGAGGCTTTGTCTTCACCTTTCAGAGCAGTTTCCAGTGCAGTCAGTGCAGACTCGATAGCAGTTTTGTCGTCAGCCGGCAGTTTGTCGCCTGCTTCTTCAACCTGCTTACGGGTGCTGTGCAGCAGATGGTCGCCCTGGTTGCGAGTCTGTACCAGCTCTTCAAACTTACGGTCAGCTTCGGCGTTAGCTTCTGCGTCGCGTACCATTTTCTGGATTTCATCTTCGTTCAGACCAGAAGAAGCCTTGATGGTGATCTTCTGCTCTTTACCGCTGTTTTTATCTTTCGCGGAAACGTGCAGGATACCGTCAGCATCGATATCGAAGGTAACTTCGATCTGCGGCATGCCGCGCGGTGCCGGGTTGATACCATCCAGGTTGAACTGACCCAGAGATTTGTTATCAGCCGCACGTTTACGTTCACCCTGCAGCACATGGATGGTTACCGCAGACTGGTTGTCTTCAGCGGTAGAGAACACCTGGCTATGCTTGGTCGGGATAGTGGTGTTTTTCGCGATCAGCGTCGTCATCACACCGCCCATGGTTTCGATACCCAGAGACAGCGGGGTAACGTCCAGCAGCAGTACGTCTTTCACGTCACCAGTCAGAACACCACCCTGAACAGCAGCACCGATTGCTACAGCTTCGTCCGGGTTAACGTCTTTACGCGGCTCTTTACCAAAGAACTCAGCAACTTTCTTCTGAACCATTGGCATACGAGTCTGACCACCAACGAGGATAACGTCGTCGATATCAGATACGGACAGGCCAGCGTCCTGCAGTGCAACTTTCAGCGGCTCAATGGAACGGTTTACCAGATCTTCAACCAGGCTTTCCAGTTTCGCACGAGTCACTTTGATGTTCATGTGTTTCGGACCGGTCGCATCTGCAGTGATGTACGGCAGGTTAACGTCGGTCTGCTGAGCGGAAGACAGTTCGATTTTCGCTTTTTCTGCCGCTTCTTTCAGGCGCTGCATTGCCAGCGGATCGTTGCGCAGGTCAATGCCCTGATCTTTCTTGAATTCTTCAACCAGGTAGTTGATCAGACGGCTGTCGAAGTCTTCACCACCCAGGTGGGTATCACCGTTGGTAGCCAGAACTTCGAAGGTTTTTTCGCCGTCAACTTCGTCGATTTCGATAATAGAAATATCGAAAGTACCACCACCCAGGTCATAAACCGCGATAGTACGGTTGCCAGTACCTTTGTCCAGACCGTAAGCCAGCGCAGCTGCGGTCGGTTCGTTGATGATACGTTTTACTTCCAGACCAGCGATACGGCCTGCGTCTTTGGTTGCCTGACGCTGAGCATCGTTAAAGTATGCCGGTACGGTGATAACAGCTTCAGTTACCGGTTCACCCAAGTAATCTTCAGCGGTTTTCTTCATTTTTTTCAGCACTTCAGCAGAGATCTGCGGCGGTGCCATTTTCTGGCCTTTAACTTCGACCCATGCGTCGCCGTTATCAGCAGCAATAATTTTGAACGGCATGATGGAAACATCACGCTGTACTTCTTCGTCCTGGAAGCGGCGGCCAATCAGGCGTTTAATCGCAAACAGGGTGTTTTGCGGGTTCGTCACTGCCTGACGTTTAGCCGGCTGACCAACCAGAGTTTCACCATCCTGGGTATAGGCAATGATAGAAGGCGTGGTGCGATCGCCTTCGGCGTTCTCCAGCACGCGAGGAGTGGTGCCATCCATAATCGCTACACAAGAGTTGGTAGTACCCAGGTCGATACCAATTATTTTACCCATCTAAACGTCTCCACTATATATTCGGTCATCATGTGGTTGTGAGTCTGTAATAGGGGCGAAACGTCTGGTTTCAACTGCCCAATTTCATTTTTTTGCAGACTCACTCACTGCGGTTGACTACTAAATGGGGTCGTAACCCACGTCATCAAGGGGGAGATGCAAAAATTTTTTGTGCTTTTGCGCAGAAATTTCGCGATATAGCAGGACAAGACGTGAAACTGACAGCAATTTTATTCATATAAAGAATGAATCGCAGCCAAGACATTCATCAAAAAATTGTAATAAAAAGAAAACATTACGCACCTGAATCTTCTCTTTATCAGCAGTAAACTAGTGGGTATCCATCCCCCTACCTCTCCCCACTAAGAGAATCCTTATGAAATCCGTTTTTACGATTTCCGCCAGCCTGGCGATTAGTCTGATGCTGTGCTGCACGGCGCAGGCAAACGACCATAAAATCCTCGGCGTCATTGCGATGCCACGTAACGAAACCAACGATCTGGCGCTGAAACTTCCTGTTTGCCGAATTGTTAAACGCATACAACTCTCTGCCGACCATGGCGATTTACAGTTAAGCGGTGCATCGGTTTATTTCAAAGCCGCCCGTAGCGCCAGTCAGAGCCTGAATATTCCTTCAGAAATAAAAGAAGGGCAAACCACTGACTGGATCAACATTAACAGCGATAACGACAATAAACGCTGCGTCTCAAAAATCACCTTTTCCGGTCATACGGTGAACTCATCGGATATGGCCACGCTGAAAATTATCGGCGACGACTAACGCCAGAATATAGAAGCCACAAAAAATGAATGTTAATTACCTGAATGATTCAGATCTGGATTTTCTCCAGCATTGCAGTGAGGAACAGTTGGCAAATTTCGCCCGATTGCTCACCCATAATGAAAAAGGCAAAACTCGCCTCTCCAGCGTACTGATGCGCAACGAACTGTTTAAATCGATGGAAGGGCATCCCGAGCAACATCGCCGCAACTGGCAGCTGATTGCTGGAGAATTACAGCATTTTGGTGGCGATAGTATCGCCAACAAACTGCGCGGACACGGTAAATTGTATCGGGCCATTTTGCTCGATGTTTCAAAACGATTGAAGCTGAAAGCCGACAAAGAGATGTCTACGTTTGAGATTGAGCAACAGTTACTGGAACAATTTCTGCGTAACACCTGGAAGAATATGGACGAGGAACATAAACAGGAGTTTCTGCACGCGGTCGATGCGAGGGTGAATGAGCTGGAAGAGCTGCTGCCGCTGCTGATGAAAGACAAATTATTGGCAAAAGGCGTGTCGCATTTGCTTTCCAGCCAACTGACCCGCATTTTACGCACCCACGCAGCAATGAGCGTACTTGGGCATGGTTTGCTGCGCGGCGCGGGGCTGGGAGGCCCTGTAGGTGCGGCACTAAATGGGGTTAAAGCGGTCAGCGGCAGCGCCTATCGCGTGACGATTCCAGCCGTACTGCAAATCGCCTGCCTGCGCCGGATGGTTAGCGCCACTCAGGTCTGATACCGTAAACCGGGGAAAATTTTCATTTTCCCCTCAAAAGATCGTAGACACTGCCCCACTGGCTGATTATTATGCCGCGCCCTGAAAACACTACAGTTATTCAGGGAAATTATTTCACCATTCATTCGATGATGATTTTTGAGGAATTATGGGCAACACTAAGTTGGCTAATCCGGCACCGCTGGGCCTGATGGGCTTCGGCATGACCACCATTCTGCTTAACCTGCACAACGTGGGTTATTTCGCTCTGGACGGTATTATTCTTGCCATGGGCATTTTCTACGGCGGCATCGCGCAAATTTTTGCTGGTCTGCTGGAGTACAAAAAAGGCAACACTTTCGGTTTAACCGCATTCACCTCTTACGGTTCTTTCTGGCTGACGCTGGTTGCGATTCTGCTGATGCCGAAACTGGGTCTGACCGATGCGCCAAATGCACAGTTCCTTGGTGTCTACCTGGGTCTGTGGGGCGTATTTACGCTGTTTATGTTCTTCGGCACGCTGAAAGGCGCACGCGTTCTGCAATTCGTTTTCTTTAGCCTGACCGTGCTGTTTGCCCTGCTGGCGATCGGTAACATTGCCGGTAACGCCGCAATCATCCACTTTGCCGGCTGGATTGGGCTGATCTGCGGTGCCAGCGCAATCTATCTGGCGATGGGTGAAGTACTGAACGAGCAGTTTGGTCGCACCGTTCTGCCGATTGGTGAATCCCACTAATTGTTTTGAGATCCCCCCGCTCGGGGGGATTTTTTTATTCGCTAACGTCGCGTCTTGCACTCTTCGGTCTGAATGCTGCAACCACTTCCGGTGCCGTTTCAACGTATGGCCCTTCCAGCAAGTGAATGCAGTACGGTACGCTGGCAAAAATACCGTGTACCACAACGTTACCCGCAGCGTCCTTCACACCTTCCAGCGTCTCTTTAATAGACTTCGGCTGACCGGGTAAGTTAAGGATCAGCGCCTGTTTGCGAATCACACCAACCTGACGCGAAAGGATCGCAGTTGGTACAAAATGCAGGCTTATCTGGCGCATCTGTTCACCAAAGCCAGGCATCTCGCGGTCCGCTACTGCCAGCGTCGCATCGGGCGTTACGTCACGACGCGCCGGGCCAGTTCCGCCCGTGGTGAGCACCAGATGGCAACTCATTTCATCCACTAGCTCACACAACGTTTGCTCGATGATCGCCTGCTCATCGGGGATTAAGCGGGTTTCCAGTTCAAACGGCGTGGTTAGCGCCGATGTCAGCCATTCTTCCAGCGCAGGGATGCCTTTATCCTGATAAACGCCGCTGGATGCGCGATCAGAGATGGAAACTAAGCCAATACGTAAAGTATTCATCAAGATTTTTCCGTTTAAACAGTCTCGTTAAACAGAATGATACACTGCGAAGGGAGTGACAGACAGGCTTCAGAAGAGGTAGCGTGACCGACTTCCCGGTCACGCTAAGAATGATTACAGCAGATCGCCGATCATTTTTTCCAGTTTTTCCTGGTCAATAGCAAACTTACGGATACCTTCCGCCAGTTTATCTACTGCCATTGGATCCTGGTTGTGCTGCCACAGGAACTCGGACTCAGTGATACGCGCCGGACGCGCTTTCACTTCGCCGGTGTAAGACAGTTTACGTTCGATAGCCCCTTCGCTCTCAGCCAGCTCTTTCAGCAGTGTAGGTGCGATGGTAAGACGGTCGCAGCCTGCCAGTTCCAGAATTTCGCCGATGTTACGGAAGCTTGCGCCCATAACCACGGTTTCATAACCGTGCTCTTTGTAGTACTGGTAGATTTCAGATACAGAAACCACGCCCGGATCTTCTGCCGGAGCGTACTCTTTCTTATCAGTATTCGCTTTGTACCAGTCAAGAATACGGCCAACAAATGGCGAGATCAGGAACACGCCTGCTTCCGCACAAGCACGAGCCTGAGCGAAGGAGAACAGCAGGGTCAGGTTACAGTTGATGCCTTCTTTTTCCAGCTGTTCTGCAGCACGGATACCCTGCCAGGTAGAAGCCAGTTTGATCAGAATACGATCGTTGCTAATACCAGCATCGTTGTAGAGTTTGATCAGGCGTTTTGCTTTCGCAATTGACGCTTCGGTGTCATAGGAAAGACGCGCATCAACTTCAGTTGAGATACGGCCCGGAACCAGTTTCAGGATTTCCAGACCAATATTTACTGCCAGTTTGTCGGTCGCGTCCACGATCTGCTGCGCGCGATCGTTGCTCTGCTGTTTCGCCCAGGCGACAGCATCATCAATCAACTTACGGTATTCCGGAATCTGCGCTGCGTTAAGAATGAGAGAAGGGTTGGTTGTGGCATCCTGCGGTTGATACAGCTTCATTGCCGCGATGTCCCCAGTGTCGGCCACTACGGTGGTGTACTGACGAAGGGAGGTCAATTTGTCCGTCATGATAGTATTTCTCTTTAAACAGCTTGTTAGGGGGATGTAACCGGTCTGCCCTGATGATATCACGACGCAACGTCAGCGCAACCGCCGACAAGACGGTTATCGCCAGGCGAGACTGTTTCGGATTTCTGACACTGCGTTGATATCGCCCGCCATTTTTATACAAAACCTCATGTATGCTACGCAGAAGTTATCAAGTACCTCGTAGCGTATATACTTCTTAAACAATTGGTAACGTTTACACAGGAAAGTCATCGCGACCGGCAATAAGAGGGATATGCATGCCAGATTTTTTCTCCTTTATTAACAGCGTCCTTTGGGGATCGGTAATGATTTACCTGCTCTTCGGCGCAGGTTGTTGGTTCACTTTTCGCACCGGATTTGTGCAGTTTCGCTACATCCGCCAGTTTGGCAAAAGTCTTAAAAATAGCATTCATCCACAGCCAGGCGGTTTAACCTCATTTCAGTCATTGTGTACCAGTCTTGCGGCGCGCGTGGGTAGCGGCAACCTGGCCGGCGTTGCGCTGGCAATTACCGCCGGTGGACCTGGAGCCGTCTTTTGGATGTGGGTTGCCGCGTTTATCGGCATGGCGACCTCGTTTGCCGAATGTTCTCTGGCACAACTTTATAAAGAACGTGACGTCAATGGACAGTTTCGTGGCGGACCGGCATGGTATATGGCGCGCGGGCTGGGGATGCGTTGGATGGGCGTTCTGTTCGCCGTCTTTTTGCTCATCGCCTATGGCATAATTTTCAGCGGAGTTCAGGCGAACGCCGTTGCCCGCGCCCTAAGTTTTTCTTTTGATTTTCCTCCGCTGGTGACAGGCATTATTCTCGCTGTCTTTGCTCTGCTGGCAATCACTCGCGGTCTTCATGGCGTCGCCCGGCTCATGCAGGGGTTTGTCCCGTTGATGGCGATAATCTGGGTGCTGACCAGCATGGTGATTTGCGTAATAAATATCGGGCAACTTCCCCACGTCATTTGGTCTATTTTTGAGAGTGCTTTTGGCTGGCAGGAAGCGGCAGGCGGCGCGGCGGGATATACCTTAAGCCAGGCGATTACTAACGGTTTTCAGCGCAGTATGTTTTCCAATGAGGCGGGAATGGGTTCGACGCCAAACGCGGCAGCGGCAGCGGCGTCCTGGCCTCCGCATCCGGCAGCGCAAGGGATTGTCCAGATGATTGGCATTTTTATCGACACCCTGGTCATCTGTACGGCAAGCGCCATGCTGATATTACTGGCGGGTAACGACACAACCTACATGCCGCTGGAAGGTATTCAGCTTATCCAGAAGGCGATGCGGGTGCTAATGGGTTCCTGGGGTGCTGAGTTTGTTACCCTCGTGGTTATTCTGTTTGCCTTCAGCGCCATCGTTGCCAACTACATTTATGCCGAAAACAATCTCTTCTTTTTACGCCTGAACAACCCTAAAGCGATCTGGTGTTTGCGGATCTGCACCTTCGCAACGGTCATCGGCGGCACCTTGCTAAGCCTTCCGCTGATGTGGCAACTGGCAGATATCATAATGGCCTGCATGGCTATTACCAATTTGACCGCCATTTTACTGCTCTCGCCTGTGGTTCATACCATTGCCAGTGATTATCTACGCCAGCGTAAACTCGGCGTGCGCCCGGTGTTTGATCCGTTGCGTTATCCGGATATCGGTCGCCAGCTTTCTCCGGACGCGTGGGATGATGTTTCGCAGGAGTAATCACAACTATCGATCAACTCATTCTCTTTTTTTGCTAAAGTCGGCATAAATTTCCTGCAAGGACTGGATATGCTGATTCTTATTTCACCTGCGAAAACGCTTGATTACCAAAGCCCGTTGACCACCACGCGCTATACGCTGCCGGAGCTGTTAGACAATTCCCAGCAGTTGATCCATGAAGCGCGGAAACTGACGCCTCCGCAGATTAGCACGCTGATGCGCATCAGCGACAAACTGGCGGGTATCAACGCCGCTCGCTTTCATGACTGGCAGCCAGATTTCACGCCGGAGAATGCCCGCCAGGCGATTCTGGCGTTTAAAGGTGATGTCTACACCGGCTTGCAGGCCGAAACCTTCAGCGAAGACGATTTCGATTTTGCCCAACAGCATTTGCGAATGCTTTCCGGCTTGTATGGCGTACTGCGCCCGCTCGATTTAATGCAGCCTTATCGTCTGGAAATGGGGATCCGTCTTGAGAATGCCCGAGGGAAAGATCTGTATCAATTCTGGGGAGATATCATCACCAACAAGCTGAACGAGGCGCTCGCAGCACAAGGCGATAATGTGGTGATTAATCTGGCGTCAGATGAGTATTTTAAATCGGTGAAGCCGAAGAAATTGAATGCCGAGATTATCAAGCCGGTGTTCCTCGATGAGAAGAACGGCAAATTTAAGATAATCAGCTTCTACGCTAAGAAAGCACGCGGTCTGATGAGTCGTTTTATTATTGAAAATCGGCTGACCAAACCAGAGCAACTGACTGGTTTTAATAGCGAAGGTTACTTCTTTGATGAAGCTTCCTCCAGCAATGGCGAACTGGTGTTTAAACGCTACGAGCAGCGTTAAGTTTGTAGTCAATGCCGGATGCGGCGTGAACGCCTTATCCGGCCTACAAAAGCATGCAGATTCAATATATTGCAGAATTCACGTAGATACTGTTATGGCCTGCAAGTTTTTTCCTGGTCCGGTTTCCCGGATTGCAGGCATGCCAGACACAGCGCCGTCAGGCGCTGTTTTTTTCATCCCTTCCGCGATTTTTACGCCGCTACC
>NZ_SJWV01000153.1:0-10058 GCF_004352695.1 Escherichia sp. KCJ4928 | reverse complement strand
TCTATTCACAAACTTATGCTTATTACATGCAAACGTTCATTTTTTCTTTTTGTGCTTAACGCACGCGATGACCTTCCCCTAGACACGCTACCGCCCCTGGCTTTACAGCTACCAGAGCACTGCATGCATGCCTACGATGTGACGAGCGTTACCCACTCGCGCTAAACCCGAAAAATTCAAACGCTAATTGTCTTACCAATCCGCTCTGGAAACAAGGAAAATCCTGGAAAACTTTGACTAAAATCCTATTGCTAACTCGTTGTTATCCTGATTGTTTATATAAAACAACGGCAGGAATATTCGCAACAAATTACTTTCGCCACGAATCTTCACTGCCGTTATAATTTTCTTATCAACCGTTACATCCGGTCAGATTTTCATTATTCGCTTAACAGCTTCTCAATCCCTTTACGGAACTTCGCCCCTTCTTTGAGGTTGCGTAGTCCATACTTCACAAACGCCTGCATATAACCCATTTTTTTACCGCAGTCGTAGCTGTCACCTGTCATCAGCATGGCATCAACGGACTGTTTTTTCGCCAGTTCAGCGATGGCATCAGTCAGCTGAATACGTCCCCATGCACCAGGCTGAGTGCGTTCAAGTTCCGGCCAAATATCTGCTGAAAGCATATAGCGACCAACGGCCATGATGTCTGAGTCCAGCGTCTGCGGCTGATCCGGTTTTTCGATAAATTCAACAATGCGGCTGACTTTGCCTTCACGGTCCAGCGGCTCTTTGGTCTGAATGACGGAGTATTCAGAGAGATCGCCCGCCATACGTTTTGCCAGCACCTGGCTGCGGCCCGTTTCGTTGAAGCGCGCAATCATGGCAGCAAGGTTGTAGCGCAGCGGGTCGGCGCTGGCGTCATCTATCACAACGTCTGGCAGCACCACGACAAATGGATTGTCACCAATAGCAGGTCGTGCACATAAAATGGAGTGGCCCAAACCTAAAGGTTCGCCCTGACGCACGTTCATAATGGTCACGCCCGGTGGACAGATGGACTGCACTTCCGCAAGCAGTTGACGCTTCACGCGCTGCTCAAGGAGAGATTCTAATTCATAAGAGGTGTCGAAGTGGTTTTCGACCGCGTTCTTGGACGCGTGAGTTACCAGGAGGATTTCTTTGATCCCTGCAGCCACAATCTCGTCAACAATGTACTGAATCATTGGCTTGTCGACGATCGGTAGCATCTCTTTGGGAATCGCCTTAGTGGCAGGCAACATATGCATCCCAAGACCCGCTACAGGAATAACTGCTTTTAAATTCGTCATTATTTCATCCACCTGTAAAATGGTTGCTGAATTATAGCTTGTTCGATTTTTTTCGCCAGCATCAATTACCCTGAATTGATTACTGAATTACTTGTGATGTTACGCCGCTTCGTTGTGGATTGCAGTAGCATTGTTCCTAAGTATGGCTCCATTTTTCCAGGAATGGTCGCAAATCTACTCCCTCCGTTCCGGCAATCTAAAGTTAATCTTTTCCATATTAATAATATGGTGATTAACTCTGTCGATATCGACGGAGCTTTGCCCTTTTTCATTCACCGCATGAACATTTGCAAGAGACAGCAGGGTTTCTTTTTTCGCCATAAAGACGCCGCGAACGTCTTTGCGCATGTCGAAGTTCATGATCAATGCTGGTCCAACTGAGGATTCCTGCATCACTTTGATATTTCGCATAAAAAGATGTTGCGGTTTATTGTGAAGCTCCAGCGAGGCACGCTTCATCTCAATGTTAGTCAGTGCCACAAAGGAGACGGCATTCCCGGCGGAGATTTGGATGCCGCGCAATTTATAAGCAAGATGGGTGTTATCCAGTTGAATATTATTCACTCGGAAATTTTGCGGTATCGAGAGATATTTGCCTTTAATTACCCCATAGCCGATTAACATCCCGGCGCTATTAATCATTTCAATATTATCAATCACGAAATTGTCACAACCGTAAATAGCAACTGTCGCGTTATCAATGCCTGCTTTCTTACTGAAATCCGGCGTGATATTGCGGGCTTTGATATTACGAATAACAAAATGTTTACCATTTTCAACATGGATCAACTGCCGACAATCCGATCCCGTGATATTTGCCACGACAAAGTTTTTCACTGACTGGTCTTCCGGGTAATTATTATCATAAGTGCTTCCCGCAAGACCTATGCCGATGCCCCAGTTGATTTTGCCGTTAGTACAGTTGATGCGCTCGATGACATGGTCAGATATCAAAATATCACTGTCGTTAATTGCCACGTTCCATTCAATGGCGTCGCCTTGTAAGTCGCTGAACTTACAGTTGGTGATGTTGGCACCGATAATCTGGTTATGAAATCCCTGGCGTAAGATGGCGTAATTAGCGTGGCTCACGGTCAGGTTATCGATGGTCAGGTTGCGCATGACCCGTTTGTTTTTGCCGCCGATATAAATCTGCGTTACCGGGCCAAAGCCGCTCATCGCCAGCCCTTTGATGGTGCAGTCAGAGCCGCGCACATCCAGGGTGATGTTATGCATACTGCCGCCCTCCTCCCCTGTCACCTGGCTGCCGTCCTGTAAGACAAATCGCCCTCTGCCGTTGCCGCGCAGGCTTCCAAGGATGTGTAACGTTTTACCTGCAGGAATGAAGATGCCGGTGTTGATATTGTCGCAAACCAATCCGGCAGGCACGACGACCGTTTGCCCTTCGCTGAAGGCTTGTTTAAATGAGGCGATCCAGTCGTGAGGGTTGTAGTCGTTAATGTTAACGCTTTGTCGGGCAGGAAGTGCGCGGGCGAAGGGGGTATGGAGGAAGGCAAGCGCCGAGCTTGCCGTCAGAAAGGTGCGTCGGGAGAGTTTTTTAAATGGCATGCGTTCTCCTCTATAAAGCCTGCAACAAGCTGGCGAGTTCTCGGTTAATCACCTGCTGGTTAAAATCGTGTTCGACTTTTTCGCGCGCACGTTTGATAACCGGAGCCAGTTCGTCGGTGTCCAGTTGGCTAAACGCCGCCAGTCGTTGCGCCAGTGCGCGAGCATCGTTCTCAGGCACCAGCCAGCCGGATTTATCGGCCTCCACCAGTTCCGGTATTCCGCTATGCAGAGTGGAAACTACTGGAATACCGACCGCCATCGCTTCCATCAGCGCTACCGGAATGCCTTCCATATCGCCATCCGCGCCCGTTACCGATGGCAACAGGAAGACATCCGCGTCGTCGAGCATCGCTTTCACTTCGTGGCTCGGTTTAAAGCCCGGCATCTCTACAACATCTTCCAGTTGATATTGTTCGATGAGGGTGCGCAGGCGTCTTTCCCACGGGCCAATGCCGAGGATGCGATAGCGAAATGCCACGCCCTGCTCTTTCAACTGACGGCAGGCTTCGATCGCCACATGCAGGCCTTTTTTCTCGGTTAAGCGTGCGACGGAAATAATCTCCAGCGGCGTTGCGGGCGCTTTCACGGGACGCGGGCTAAAGCGCGTCATATCTACGCCCATGCGCGATACGGCGATTTTTTCCCTCGGGCAGCCCATTTTTTGCAGCCTTCCGGCCCACAGATCGCTTATCGGTAACATCAGGTCGCCACGGCGGAACAGTTGCTGATATTCGGGAGTGTAATGGTTGAGCACCTCCCGACTAGAGATATCAATACCGTGGAAGATAGTGGCAATTTTGCCGCGAATGACACCCAGTTCGCGTAGTTTTGCTGCGGTTACCCCCGCAGGGCCAAAATGAGCGATGAACACATCGGCGCGAAACGGTGTTGCGACCTGACCGCAAATGGCAGACAAAATCAGATTCCGCGACTCGGCACCATAGCGTTTGAGGTTGAGCGCCTGCCAGGTATTTTTACGATGAATGCCGCGTAAGGTCTGACTGGCTCGGTGGCGCAGTTTCGCCACTTTGCCTTGTGGTTCGTCCTGTAACCAGCGGGTTCTTGCGGCAAGGTTGTATTTCGTCCATGCCGCGTGGGTGTTCTGGGTGTCGCCTTTTTGCAGCGCAACAATCTCCACCTCGAATCCCATATCAATAAACGCAGTGATTTGGTTGAGGACGAAGGTTTCCGAAGACAGCGGGAATTTCAGTAAAAAGAAGCCGACCTTCATTTCACCTCCCCGATGCGCTCAAGCACAGATTGCACCATCTGCATTCCTATCTGACGCTCACGACTGACGGCTTCGCTAAGTCGTGCGTTCAGCACCGGAAGCTGGCCTAAGGTATCCGCAACCATCGCTTGCAGGCTGCCATCTAATAAATGACGGATATCAATCGCCATCTCTGGCAGCCCCAGTTGTTGCATAATCCCGGCGGATTTATGTTCGTAGTTGATGGCAATTGCCGGAGTGGCAAAATTCATTGAGATAATGGCTGAGTGCAGGCGCGTACCGACGGTGAGTTCACAGGCACCGAGAATTTTGCCCATTTCCAGATCGTTGAGTTCATCCATCACCACGTGGTAACGGGCAGGATCGCTGATGTGCTGGCGCAGGTTGAGCGCCACCATGCGATCGTCTTTGTTATAACTGTCGATGCCCGTACAGGTGGAAAGCGCAATCACCTGATACCCTTCATCGAGAATGCGATTGACCACCCCGGCAAAGGCTTTTTCATACGCTTGCTGAGTGGTGCCGAGACGTTTGTCGAACGGTGCCAGTTCGCGCAGGGTAATTGCCACCGTTTTCTGTTGTGCGGCAACGTCCAGCCAGTGTTGAACGGCATAGCTGGCGGTGAATTCTTCTGTGTGATGATCGACCAGCCAGGCAGTATCAACGCCATGTTCAACTTTTGCGGTAGTGATATTGCTGCGTTTCATCAAATCAAGGCTGACCGATTCGCGCAGGATCAGCGCGTCACAGTGACCAAAGACATAGTTCGCCAGTTGGTTAAATTGCTCATCCTGGAACGGGCCAACGCTGTGACCAATCATAAACAGCGGCTTTTTCGCCATAAACGTGCAAAGTGCATGTTCAAACTGTGGCACGCCGTAGAGATCGACAAAAAACGATCCGCCGACCTGAATAATGGCGTCGTAACCTGACAGCAGGCGCACGAAGTCAGTGAATCCCTGGGCGATGGCGATATTACGCAACTTGCCAGTGTCGGTGACGCGTGAGAGCAATACCTGATGCTGGTAGCGGCGACGGAGGACTTTTTTAACGCGCCCGACAACGCCCGCCGCGCTGTTGTGTTGTTTCATTTGCAGGAACAGCGGATCGCCCATTACCGGGCGGTTGAGCAGCCAGGAAGAACTGACCGGATAGCGGCTCATCACATCCACTTCGGCGTGTGGATTGAGGCTGTTGATGGCATCAAGTAAGCCGCGCAGGATGGCGCTGTCGCCGCGGTTGCCGCAAGTGTGGTTGCCCAGAATAAGTAATTTCATTTTTTCCTCATAAATTTGATGCCAGGTGAGGCTGCGTTTGTTTTGTTCGTTGCCGCTTTTTGCCTGATGCGACGCTGACGCGTCTTATCAGGCCTACAAGACCCGAGCACAGAACCGTAGGATGGATAAGGCGTTTTACGCCGCATCCGGCAACCGTTGTCGGAACCGAAAACAGCAACTCACCCCGCCCGTAAAAGCATTTTCATTTTTTCGCTGCGACAAAACTGACGCTTCACTTCCACCACCAGCGGATGGCGCGACAGCACAATCATCACCACAAACGCCAGCACGCCCGCGGCTATTTGCACCGCCAGCAGCATCCCCAGCGCCAGTTGCCCTTTCAGCACAATGCCCAGCGCATAACTAACCACCAGCGTCGGCAACGAGAGATAAAACGGCAGCCACAAACTCAGGATGTACTGGCGATAACTGGAACCAAGAACCGGTTTAATCATCACGAAGTAACTCAGAATGGTGTTGATAATCTGCACCAGCAGGAAACCGAGCGTGACGCCGATTGCGCCCGCCATCTGCCCACCAATAACAATCGCCGGAATAAACAGAAATGTTTTGAATACGTTGAATTTAAAGCTGATATCGACCCGCGCTTTCGCCATCAGCAGCGAGCCAATCGGGTTACCTACCGAGCGCAGCAGACCCACCACACACAGCAATTGCAGCACCGGAATAATGCTGTTCCACTTCTCACCAAAGACCAGCGGTACAAAATTATTCGACACCACCATCAGCCCGAGCAGCGCCGGAAAGTTGATAATCCCCACCACCGACAGCAGCTTGTAGAAGTTAACGCGCAGCTTTTCGGTATCGTCCTGAATTTTGGCAAACGCCGGAAACAACACGCGGGTGATGATTGGGTTCAGCTTCATCGGCGGCACAACGGCCACGTTGTACGCCAGGTTGTATCCCCCTGCCACGCCCGCGCCGAGAATACGCGCCAGCACCAGCGTCGAAAGGTTGGTATTGAGATAGTTGATGATGCTGTCCGCCGTCAGCCAGGCACCAAAACGTAAGTTTGGTGCCACCGACGCCAGCGAGAAATGCAGACCGGGGCGATAAATTTTGCGGCCAAAGTAGCCAAACAGCAGCGTTCTTACCGCACTATTGACCAGATAACCGAGGATCGCGGTCATCGCCAGCGGCCAGAAATGGGCGCTAACCACCGTAAAAGTGAAGCCCGCCAGCACCGCGCTGGTTTCGATCATGCCGATTTTGTTGAACTCCAGCTCCTTCTGCATCAACGCGCGGAACTGTTGCCCGTGGGGGATCACCACAAACGCCAGCGACAATGTTTTAATCAACGGTGCCAGGTCCGGGTTGTTCAGCACGTCACCAATGAGATCACTCAACAAAAACACCGCCACGCACACCACAAGCCCCAGCCCAACGTTCAGCCAGTACAGCGTGGTGAGTTCAAGGTGGCTGATTTCTTTTCGCTGAATAATCGAGTTAGCGATACCGAAGTCAGAAAGCGTATCTGCCAGCGCGATAATCACCAGCGACACAGTCAGCAAACCGAACTGGTGGTTGTCGATGATCCGCGCCAGCACGGTCATCTGCACCAGCCCGAAACCGATGATGATCACCGTGGCAATCGCCGACCACTTCGCGCCGCTGATGGTTTTTTCACGTAAGCTCATATCAATATGCCGCTTTGTTAACGAATCCTTTGAATACCGTCAGGAAAACGATTTTGATATCGAACCAGACGCTCCATTCGCGGATGTACTCAAGGTCGAACTCGACGCGTTTTTCCATTTTCTCCAGCGTGTCGGTTTCGCCGCGCCAGCCGTTAATCTGCGCCCAGCCGGTAATGCCCGGTTTCACCTTATGGCGCAGCATGTAGCCTTCAATGAGCTGTCGATACTGTTCGTTATGCGCTACTGCGTGCGGACGTGGCCCCACAATCGACATCCCGCCGGTCAGCACATTGATAAACTGCGGCAATTCATCCAGCGAGGTGCGGCGCAGAAAGTTCCCCACTTTGGTGACGCGCGGATCGTTCTGCGTCGCCTGGGTCACCACTTTGTCGTTCTCCATCACTTTCATGGAACGAAACTTCCACACTTTGATCGGCTTGCCATCCATGCCATAGCGAGTCTGGCGGAAAATAACCGGCCCTGGTGAACTGAGTTTCACCGCCAGCGCAATACAGCACAGCACCGGGGAGATCAGCAGCAGAATAAGCGTCGCCAGCACAATATCTTCCGCACGTTTGAGCAGGCGGTTAACCCCGGAAAGCGGCGTGTCGTAAAGCGGCACCACCGGAACGCCGTTCATCTCTTCGAGACGTGAATGGAGAATGTTGAAGGTAAAGACATCGGGGATCAGCAGCACCGAACAGGTGGTGTCCGCCAGTTGATGGACCAGTTTTTTCACTCGCGCGCCGTCGCACATTTGCATCGCGATATAGACGTTATGAATCTTGCCCGCTTTCGCGTCCTCGACCAGCTGTTGCAGATTGCCCGCCCAGTCGTTAGAAACGCCGCCCGGTTTCGGGTCGTGGTAAACGCCCACCACTTCAAACCCTAACCACGGCTGATTACGGAAGCTCTCCATCAGCATTTGTCCGGCGGCTAAATCCCCCGCCACCGCGACCATGCGCTTGTTATAGCCATGATTACGCAGCCAGCCCGCCCCAATGCGAATACATGAACGGCAAACCACCAGTCCGATACTGGTCAGCCCATACCACGCCAGCCAGATTTTCAGTTGCGTGTCGAAATCATTGTTGAACGCCACCAGTCCGGCGCTGAAAATCACGCTTAAGGTCCAGTTTTGTAGCAACAGGGCAAATTCTGTCGCTGCCCGAACACCGCGCCATGAGCGATAAAAATCGGTGATGCCGCCCAGCATCTGGAACACCACCAGCGTAATCAGCGCCACCAACAGGTGCATGTAGAGGAATGACAGTCCGCTGACTTCGCAAACCAGCCATAGTCCGGCAAACATGATGGTGATATCTGAAAAGCGTTGCACCATAGAGATTAACGATGCATTGGTTTTCGCTCGCTCGCGCTTTTTTAGATTTGTCATCGTTGTTCCTGTTATTAGCCCCTTACCCGCAGTGGGGTAAGGGAAGATCCGATATTACTCGTTCAGCAACGTCAGCAGAGTTCGCGTTCGCGCTTCCATCAGCGGCACATCACCTCGCGATTCAACATTCAACCGCACCACCGGTTCGGTGTTGGAAGAGCGCAGGTTAAAGCGCCAGTCGGCAAAGGTCATGCTGATGCCATCGGTGCGATCCACCGCCAGCGCCTCACGGCTAAAATGCTGTTCGACGCGGTTAATCGCCTCAACGGGTTGCGCCAGTTTGCTGTTGATCTCACCGCTTGCCGGAAACGCCGCCATCCGGTCGCGTACCAGTTCGCCCAGCGTTTTCTCTTTCAGGCACACCAGTTCGGCGACCAGCAGCCACGGGATCATGCCGCTGTCGCAGTAAGCGAAATCACGGAAGTAATGGTGGGCGCTCATTTCGCCACCGTAGATGGCGTCTTCCTTGCGCATACGTTCTTTAATAAAGGCGTGTCCGGTTTTCGACATTACCGGGGTGCCACCTGCGGTAGTCACCACATCAACGGTGTTCCAGGAGAGACGTGGATCGTGGATGATCTTCGCGCCGGGATTTTTTTCGAGGAATGCTTCTGCCAACAGGCCGACAATGTAGTAGCCCTCGATAAACTGCCCTTTTTCGTCAAACAGGAAACAGCGATCAAAATCACCGTCAAAGGCAATGCCCATATCCGCGCCGTGTTTGATGACCGCATTGCGGGTGTCGTCGCGGCATTCCGGCAGCAGCGGGTTAGGAATACCGTTGGGGAAATTGCCGTCCGGCGTGTTGTGCACTTTGATTAATTCCACCGGAGCGCCGAGGGCGTTAAAGCGGGCTTCGATAGCGTCCACCACCGGACCCGCTGCGCCGTTCCCGGAGTTGATCACCAGCTTGAGCGGCGTGAGGTTTTTGACGTTGATATAACCGAACAGGTGATCAACGTAAGCGTCACGCAGATTGATTTGCTGATAGCGACCGCGTTTGGTTTCATCAACGGGAGGAAAGTCGTTGGCTTCTGCCAGACGCTGGACATCGCGCAGTCCGGTATCACCGCTGATCGGGCGAGCCCCTTCGCGCACCAGCTTCATGCCGTTATAATCCATCGGATTATGGCTGGCGGTAACTTCAATGCCGCCATCCACACCGAGATGGAACGTGGCGAAATAGATCTCTTCGGTGCCGGACATGCCAATATCCAGCACATCGACGCCCGCATCCTGTAAACCTTTCGCCAGCGCCAGTTTTAAGGTTTCGCTGGTGAGACGGACATCACCGCCTAACACAATGGTTTTCGGTTTGAGAAATTCGCCATAGGCGCGACCAATGCGCCAGGCAATATCTTCATTCAGTTCTTCGCCTAATTTCCCGCGAATATCATAGGCTTTAAAGCAGGTTAATTTTTTCATGTCGTTACCCTTTTTCAGGCAATAGTTGGCCCTGACCGAAACGGCCAATTTTGTTTTTGTCATTATTTACACCGCGGTTTCGCATTCATTGCCTGATGCGACGCTGCCGCGTCTTATCAGGCCTACAAACCCGAACCGTAGGTCGGATAAGGCGTTCACGCCGCATCCGACAGCCAGCGCCTGATGCGACGCTGCCGCGTCTTATCAGGCCTACAAATCCGAACCGTA
>NZ_SJWV01000152.1:0-10062 GCF_004352695.1 Escherichia sp. KCJ4928 | reverse complement strand
TTTAATTCCGCCTCTTTCAACCCGCGTCAAACTAAAACAGTAGAATATTAATCTTTTTTTGTGTTTATGTGCCTTGAGACGCCTGTATTCATAACTATTCCTTACATCGACGAATGATAATTTGTAGGATAGCGAACTGTATTTTTCTTTCTGCGAGTTAACGCGTTGCCTTTTTGGGTAAATAACGCGCTTTTGGTTTTTTGAGGAATAGTAATGACGAAACATGCCAGGTTTTTCCTCCTGCCCTCCTTTATTCTGATCTCCGCGGCTTTAATCGCCGGTTGTAACGATAAGGGAGAAGAGAAAGCTCACGTCGGTGAACCGCAGGTTACCGTTCATATTGTAAAAACGGCCCCGTTAGAAGTTAAGACTGAATTACCAGGCCGCACCAATGCTTACCGTATAGCCGAAGTTCGCCCACAGGTTAGCGGGATCGTACTGAATCGCAATTTCACTGAAGGCAGCGATGTGCAAGCAGGCCAGTCCCTGTACCAGATCGATCCCGCGACCTATCAGGCAAATTATGACAGCGCGAAAGGCGAACTGGCGAAAAGTGAAGCCGCCGCCGCCATCGCGCATTTGACGGTAAAACGTTACGTTCCGCTCGTGGGTACGAAATACATCAGCCAGCAGGAGTACGACCAGGCCATTGCTGATGCTCGCCAGGCCGATGCCGCCGTGATTGCCGCAAAAGCCACAGTCGAAAGCGCTCGCATCAATCTCGCTTATACCAAAGTGACTGCGCCAATTAGCGGACGTATCGGCAAATCGACCGTGACCGAAGGCGCTCTTGTCACTAATGGGCAAACGACTGAACTGGCGACTGTCCAGCAGCTCGATCCTATCTACGTTGATGTGACCCAATCCAGCAACGATTTTATGAGGCTGAAGCAATCCGTAGAGCAAGGAAATTTGCATAAGGAAAACGCCACCAGCAACGTAGAGTTGGTCATGGAAAACGGTCAAACCTATCCCCTGAAAGGTACGCTGCAATTCTCTGATGTGACCGTTGATGAAAGCACTGGCTCCATAACCCTACGTGCCGTCTTCCCTAACCCGCAACATACGCTTTTGCCGGGTATGTTTGTGCGCGCACGGATTGATGAAGGCGTCCAACCTGACGCCATTCTTATCCCGCAACAAGGCGTTAGCCGCACACCGCGTGGTGATGCAACCGTGCTGATTGTTAACGATAAAAGTCAGGTGGAAGCGCGCCCTGTCGTTGCCAGTCAGGCGATTGGCGATAAATGGTTGATTAGCGAAGGTCTGAAATCTGGCGATCAAGTCATTGTCAGCGGCCTGCAAAAAGCGCGTCCGGGAGAGCAGGTTAAAGCCACTACCGATACCCCCGCAGATACTGCATCGAAGTAAGGTAATCTGACATGGCAAACTTTTTTATTCGACGACCGATATTTGCATGGGTGCTGGCCATTATTCTGATGATGGCGGGCGCACTGGCGATCCTACAATTGCCCGTCGCTCAGTATCCAACCATTGCACCGCCTGCGGTTTCTGTTTCGGCAAACTATCCAGGTGCTGATGCGCAGACCGTGCAGGATACGGTGACGCAGGTTATCGAACAGAATATGAATGGTATCGATAACCTGATGTATATGTCCTCCACCAGCGATTCCGCCGGTAGCGTGACAATTACCCTTACCTTCCAGTCCGGGACCGATCCTGATATCGCGCAAGTGCAGGTGCAGAACAAACTCCAGCTCGCCACGCCGTTGCTGCCGCTGGAGGTTCAGCAGCAGGGGATCAGTGTTGAAAAGTCCAGTAGCAGCTATTTGATGGTGGCGGGCTTTGTCTCTGATAACCCAGACACCACACAGGACGATATCTCGGACTATGTGGCCTCTAACGTTAAAGATACGCTTAGCCGTCTGAATGGCGTCGGTGACGTACAGCTTTTCGGCGCACAGTATGCGATGCGTATCTGGCTGGACGCCGATCTGCTAAACAAATATAAACTGACACCGGTTGATGTGATTAACCAGTTGAAGGTACAGAACGATCAGATCGCTGCCGGACAGTTGGGCGGAACGCCAGCGTTACCAGGGCAACAGTTGAATGCCTCGATTATTGCTCAAACGCGGTTAAAAAATCCGGAAGAATTCGGCAAAGTGACCCTGCGCGTAAACAGTGACGGCTCGGTGGTACGCCTGAAAGATGTCGCACGGGTTGAACTTGGCGGTGAAAACTATAACGTTATCGCTCGTATCAACGGAAAACCGGCGGCGGGCCTGGGGATTAAGCTGGCAACCGGCGCGAATGCTCTCGATACCGCGAAAGCCATTAAGGCAAAACTGGCGGAATTACAGCCATTCTTCCCGCAGGGAATGAAGGTTCTCTACCCTTATGACACCACGCCATTCGTCCAGCTTTCTATTCACGAAGTGGTAAAAACGCTGTTCGAAGCCATTATGCTGGTGTTCCTGGTGATGTATCTGTTCTTGCAGAATATGCGAGCAACGCTGATCCCCACCATTGCGGTACCCGTGGTGTTATTAGGGACGTTTGCCATCCTCGCCGCTTTTGGTTACTCCATCAACACACTAACGATGTTCGGGATGGTGCTTGCCATCGGGCTGCTCGTCGATGATGCGATAGTGGTGGTGGAGAACGTCGAGCGCGTGATGATGGAGGATAAGCTCCCGCCAAAAGAAGCGACGGAAAAATCGATGTCGCAAATTCAGGGCGCACTGGTGGGTATCGCGATGGTGCTGTCAGCGGTATTTATTCCGATGGCATTCTTCGGCGGTTCTACTGGGGCAATTTATCGCCAGTTCTCTATCACCATCGTTTCGGCAATGGCGCTTTCTGTTCTGGTGGCATTGATTCTTACCCCTGCGTTATGTGCAACACTGCTCAAACCCACCTCAGCTGAGCATCACGAAAATAAGGGTGGTTTCTTCGGCTGGTTTAATACCACCTTCGATCATAGCGTTAACCACTACACCAACAGCGTCGGCAAAATCCTCGGTTCCACAGGACGATATTTACTGATCTATGCGCTGATTGTTGCAGGAATGGTGGTGTTGTTTTTACGTCTTCCGTCTTCCTTCTTACCTGAAGAGGATCAGGGTGTCTTTCTGACCATGATTCAGTTACCCGCTGGCGCGACGCAAGAGCGGACGCAAAAAGTGTTGGATCAAGTGACGGATTACTATCTGAAGAACGAGAAAGCGAACGTTGAAAGTGTCTTTACGGTTAACGGCTTTAGCTTCAGCGGCCAGGCACAAAACGCCGGTATGGCCTTCGTCAGTCTGAAACCGTGGGAAGAGCGTAATGGTGATGAAAACAGTGCGGAAGCGGTAATCCATCGTGCCAAAATGGAATTGGGCAAGATCCGCGACGGTTTTGTCATTCCATTCAATATGCCAGCCATTGTTGAACTGGGCACGGCAACGGGTTTCGACTTTGAGTTAATTGATCAGGCTGGGCTGGGTCACGATGCCCTGACCCAGGCCCGTAACCAGTTGCTTGGCATGGCGGCGCAACATCCTGCCAGCTTAGTCAGCGTGCGTCCTAATGGCCTGGAAGACACCGCGCAGTTTAAACTGGAAGTTGACCAGGAAAAGGCGCAGGCATTAGGTGTTTCACTTTCTGACATCAATCAGACCATTTCAACGGCGTTGGGTGGGACTTACGTTAACGACTTCATCGACCGTGGTCGCGTGAAAAAGGTGTATGTTCAGGCGGATGCCAAATTCCGTATGCTGCCAGAAGATGTCGATAAACTTTATGTCCGCAGCGCCAACGGCGAAATGGTGCCATTCTCGGCCTTTACCACTTCACATTGGGTGTATGGCTCTCCGCGACTGGAACGCTACAACGGTCTGCCGTCAATGGAGATTCAGGGGGAAGCCGCGCCAGGAACCAGTTCCGGCTCAGGAACGCTTATCGGGAAACCAGGCTCCCGCTCTGGTAGCAATTTCCTTTGTGGTTGTTTTCCTGTGCCTTGCTGCACTCTATGAAAGCTGGTCAATTCCTGTCTCGGTTATGTTGGTCGTGCCGTTAGGGATTGTCGGCGTGCTGCTGGCGGCGACACTCTTTAATCAAAAAAATGACGTCTACTTTATGGTGGGCTTGCTAACGACAATTGGCTTGTCGGCCAAAAACGCTATTTTGATTGTTGAGTTCGCTAAAGATCTCATGGAGAAAGAGGGTAAAGGTGTTGTTGAAGCGACACTAATGGCAGTACGTATGCGTCTGCGTCCTATCCTGATGACCTCTCTCGCCTTTATTCTCGGCGTATTACCGCTAGCTATCAGTAACGGTGCCGGCAGTGGCGCGCAGAACGCAGTGGGTATCGGGGTAATGGGCGGAATGGTCTCTGCAACGTTGCTGGCAATCTTCTTCGTACCGGTGTTCTTTGTGGTGATCCGCCGTTGCTTTAAAGGATAAATCAGAAACATAAAGGCACTTTCGGGTGCCTTTATTATTTTCAGTGAAACCCATAAAAATTAATAAGATATTCTTCCACTCACTCTTTAAAAACTTTCTATAGTTCCCGCTCCCTTCACTATTTTTACAATTCACATAATTTGTCATTATTCATTCCGCAATATTTATAACCTCCGGTGATAAAATGGCATTCAGCTCGTTAATAAGAGAGTTAACTTATTAAGCGTTAGCGTTTATTACTGAGGTAACACCATGAAAAGATTAATTCCTGTGGCATTGCTCACCGCATTGCTGGCGGGCTGTGCTCACGATTCGCCCTGCGTTCCGGTTTATGACGATCAGGGTCGTCTGGTTCACACCAATACCTGTATGAAAGGCACGACTCAGGATAACTGGGAAACGGCTGGGGCTATTGCCGGCGGGGCAGCGGCTGTTGCTGGCCTGACGATGGGGATCATCGCTCTGTCGAAATAACTGAACAGGGCGCGGAGTTTCGCACTCTGTTTAACGATACAGTATCTTTACATAAGATAAAATATTGCTATATTCTGCTGGCTAATTCTCTGCTGATTTAGCATGTTATATCGCGTTATTTCGCTGCTTTCGAAATAACGCATCAATTTAACTTTCACACTTCCCACCAGAAATATACTCACTCTAACAATCATTATTCTGCTTAGTAAAACACGCGTAAATATTTTGCGCCAAAATGTGGCGCATGTTTCATTTTCGCACCATTGCGGGGCGCTGTTTTTATTATTTCCTGTCTACACTCAGCTTATTGCGACGCGAAATCGGGCGCAAAAGCTGGCACTACTTTTGCTTATAAGAGGATGGCCACAGACAGGTAAAAGACGTTTCCCAAACGTCCTATAACGATAATTTTCGCCTCACAGGAAGCATTATGAAAAAGATGATGATAGCCACACTGGCTGCCGCCAGCGTGCTGCTTGCCGTTGCAAATCAGGCGCATGCTGGCGCGACGCTTGATGCCGTTCAGAAAAAAGGTTTTGTGCAATGCGGGATCAGTGATGGATTACCTGGGTTCTCTTATGCCGATGCAGACGGTAAGTTTTCAGGTATTGATGTTGATGTTTGTCGTGGTGTTGCCGCTGCTGTATTTGGTGACGACACGAAAGTGAAATATACCCCACTCACAGCAAAAGAACGCTTCACCGCTTTACAGTCAGGGGAAGTGGATTTGCTCTCCCGTAATACGACCTGGACTTCATCTCGCGATGCCGGGATGGGAATGGCATTTACCGGCGTCACTTATTACGACGGCATTGGCTTCCTGACGCACGATAAAGCGGGGCTAAAAAGCGCGAAAGAACTGGATGGCGCTACCGTCTGTATTCAGGCGGGTACTGATACCGAACTCAACGTTGCCGACTATTTCAAGGCAAACAATATGAAGTACACACCGGTGACTTTCGATCGCTCTGACGAATCAGCGAAGGCACTGGAATCTGGTCGCTGCGATACGCTGGCCTCGGATCAGTCGCAACTGTATGCCCTGCGCATCAAATTAAGCAACCCAGCTGAATGGATTGTCTTACCGGAGGTTATCTCTAAAGAACCGCTTGGGCCGGTAGTTCGTCGTGGCGATGATGAATGGTTCTCGATTGTACGCTGGACGCTTTTCGCCATGCTGAATGCTGAAGAGATGGGCATCAATTCCCAGAACGTCGATGAAAAAGCGGCTAATCCAGCAACGCCTGATATGGCACATCTGCTGGGTAAAGAAGGCGATTACGGCAAGGATCTGAAGTTGGATAATAAATGGGCCTATAACATCATCAAACAGGTGGGTAACTACTCGGAAATTTTCGAGCGTAATGTAGGTTCAGAAAGCCCGCTGAAAATTAAACGTGGGCAAAATAATCTCTGGAATAACGGCGGTATTCAGTACGCGCCGCCCGTGCGTTAAGTCGGTGTGAGGTAACGAGCGTCGCTACGGCGGCGCTCTCTTCAGCGTTATGCTTTCCGAGGTTTCTATGTCTCATCGCCGCTCAACCGTTAAAGGCTCACTCTCCTTTGCCAACCCTACGGTTCGTGCCTGGTTATTCCAGATCCTTGCCGTTGTTGCTGTTGTCGGCATTGTTGGTTGGTTATTTCACAACACTGTAACGAATCTCAGTAATCGTGGCATTACTTCAGGTTTTGCCTTTCTGGATCGCGGCGCTGGCTTCGGTATTGTCCAGCATTTGATCGATTACCAGCAGGGCGACACCTACGGACGCGTTTTTATTGTCGGCTTACTCAATACGCTACTGGTTTCTGCATTGTGTATTGTGTTCGCTTCTGTTTTGGGCTTCTTTATCGGTCTGGCGAGACTTTCGGATAACTGGCTGCTACGAAAGCTTTCCACAATTTATATTGAGATCTTCCGTAATATTCCCCCGCTGCTGCAAATCTTCTTCTGGTACTTTGCCGTGTTGCGCAATTTGCCCGGACCACGCCAGGCTGTGAGCGCGTTTGATCTGGCCTTTTTGAGCAATCGTGGGCTTTATATTCCGTCACCGCAGCTGGGAGACGGATTTATTGCGTTTATCCTGGCTGTTGTTATGGCTATAGTCCTTTCTGTTGGGCTATTCCGCTTTAATAAAACATACCAGATAAAGACCGGACAACTGCGCCGCACCTGGCCGATCGCCGCAGTGTTGATCATTGGTTTGCCTTTACTGGCGCAATGGCTTTTTGGCGCAGCACTACACTGGGATGTCCCAGCCCTACGAGGCTTTAACTTCCGCGGCGGGATGGTTTTAATTCCTGAACTGGCAGCCTTAACGCTGGCACTTTCGGTTTATACATCTGCATTTATCGCCGAGATTATCCGCGCTGGGATCCAGGCAGTGCCTTATGGTCAACATGAAGCGGCTCGGTCACTGGGATTACCCAACCCGGTTACGCTACGCCAGGTCATTATTCCCCAGGCACTGCGAGTGATTATTCCGCCGTTAACCAGCCAGTATCTCAACATCGTCAAAAACTCCTCTCTTGCCGCCGCTATTGGCTATCCCGATATGGTTTCGCTGTTTGCTGGCACCGTGCTGAACCAGACGGGGCAAGCCATCGAGACGATAGCCATGACCATGTCGGTCTATCTGATTATCAGCCTGACTATCTCGCTGCTGATGAATATCTATAACCGCCGCATCGCGATCGTTGAACGCTAAGGAGTCATGATGACAAAAGTATTGCTGTCTCAGCCCTCGCGCCCAGCGAGCCATAACTCAAGCCGCGCGATGGTGTGGGTGCGAAAAAATCTGTTCTCCAGCTGGAGCAATAGCCTGCTGACTATTGGCTGCATATGGTTGATGTGGGAACTGATCCCACCGTTGCTGAACTGGGCATTTTTGCAGGCTAATTGGGTTGGCTCAACGCGTGCCGACTGCACAAAAGCCGGTGCCTGTTGGGTCTTCATCCACGAACGATTTGGTCAGTTTATGTATGGACTTTACCCACACGACCAACGCTGGCGAATTAACCTGGCATTACTGATTGGCCTTGTGTCAATCGCACCAATGTTCTGGAAAATACTCCCGCATCGCGGTCGCTATATTGCGGTCTGGGCGGTGATTTACCCACTGATTGTCTGGTGGCTGATGTATGGCGGTTTTTTTGGTCTGGAGCGGGTTGAAACCCGGCAATGGGGCGGGCTGACGCTAACTTTAATTATTGCATCCGTTGGGATTGCGGGGGCGCTACCGTGGGGGATCTTACTGGCGTTAGGTCGCCGCTCCCATATGCCGATTGTGCGTATCTTATCGGTCATTTTTATCGAGTTCTGGCGCGGCGTACCGCTGATTACCGTATTGTTTATGTCTTCGGTCATGCTGCCGTTGTTTATGGCAGAAGGCACCAGTATCGACAAACTGATCCGCGCGCTGGTTGGCGTGATCCTGTTTCAGTCAGCATATGTTGCGGAAGTCGTGCGAGGCGGATTACAGGCGCTGCCTAAAGGGCAATATGAAGCGGCAGAGTCACTGGCATTGGGTTACTGGAAAACTCAGGGGCTGGTTATTCTGCCACAGGCGTTGAAGCTGGTAATTCCTGGGCTGGTAAATACCATCATCGCACTCTTCAAAGATACCAGCCTGGTGATCATTATCGGGTTGTTCGATCTTTTCAGTAGCGTTCAGCAGGCAACCGTTGATCCCGCCTGGTTGGGTATGTCGACGGAAGGGTATGTTTTCGCCGCGCTGATCTACTGGATCTTCTGTTTCAGCATGTCGCGCTATAGCCAACATCTGGAAAAACGTTTTAACACCGGGCGTACACCGCATTGAGGACACTATGAGCCAAATTTTACTGCAACCTGCTAACGCGATGATTACGCTGGAAAACGTCAATAAATGGTATGGACAATTCCATGTTTTGAAAAATATAAATTTAACCGTGCAACCGGGAGAACGGATCGTTCTGTGTGGCCCTTCTGGTTCCGGTAAATCGACAACCATTCGTTGTATTAATCATCTGGAAGAACATCAACAGGGACGGATCGTAGTAGATGGCATCGAACTTAATGAAGATATCCGCAATATTGAGCGCGTCAGGCAGGAAGTGGGAATGGTCTTTCAGCATTTCAATCTCTTCCCTCATCTGACCGTTCTACAGAACTGTACCCTGGCCCCGATTTGGGTACGCAAGATGCCTAAGAAAGAGGCTGAAGCTCTGGCGATGCATTACCTTGAGCGGGTGAGAATTGCCGAACATGCGCATAAGTTTCCCGGACAGATTTCAGGTGGTCAGCAGCAACGCGTTGCCATTGCGCGTTCGCTGTGTATGAAGCCGAAAATTATGTTGTTTGATGAACCAACGTCGGCGCTCGATCCGGAGATGGTGAAAGAGGTGCTGGATACGATGATTGGGCTGGCGCAGTCGGGTATGACAATGTTGTGTGTAACACATGAGATGGGGTTTGCACGTACCGTCGCTGACCGGGTAATTTTTATGGATCGTGGGGAGATAGTGGAACAAGCTGCACCTGATGAATTTTTTGCGCATCCTAAATCAGAGCGTACGAGGGCATTTTTATCGCAGGTAATCCATTAATTGAATGTTAGTTCGAAAAGCAAAAAGGCCATCCTTTCGGATGGCCTTTCGCTTGATTTGATGTCTGGCAGTTTATGGCGGGCGTCCTGCCCGCCACCCTCCGGGCCGTTGCTTCGCAACGTTCAAATCCGCTCCCGGCGGATTTGTCCTGGTTGGGAGAGTGTTCACCGACAAACAACAGATAAAACAAAAGGCCCAGTCTTCCGACTGAGCCTTTTGTTTTATTTGATGTCTGGCAGTTCCCTACTCTCGCATGGGGAGACCCCACACTACCATCGGCGCTACGGCGTTTCACTTCTGAGTTCGGCATGGGGTCAGGTGGGACCACCGCGCTACTGCCGCCAGACAAATTCTTTTCTAATCCGCCGAACTTTAACCTAAAAAGTGGTGCTGATACCCAGAGTCGAACTGGGGACCTCACCCTTACCAAGGGTGCGCTCTACCAACTGAGCCATATCAGCACGCTAAATTTGATGCCTGGCAGTTCCCTACTCTCGCATGGGGAGACCCCACACTACCATCGGCGCTACGGCGTTTCACTTCTGAGTTCGGCATGGGGTCAGGTGGGACCACCGCGCTAAGGCCGCCAGGCAA
>NZ_SJWV01000151.1:0-10117 GCF_004352695.1 Escherichia sp. KCJ4928 | reverse complement strand
GGGGGTATCAATGATTGTTGCGCCAAACGGCTGGTGTGATCACGCGCACATTAATGAAGGCATAAAAAAAAGCCGGCATCATGCCGGCCCAAAAAATATAAACAAGACGATAAAAGGCTAATAACGGAGGCATCATGACACAGAAAAATAAAAAGGTATAATTGTATTCAGTGCTAATATATTGATTAAATGAATTAATAAAGCCGATCTCAAAGATAAATAAAATCGCTCAAAACGATTTTTCCTGTATTCACTGCCGTTGCGCAAAAATTATCTATTTGTTCAAAAAATGAGTGAGTCTTGACTGGCTCATCCAATGTGGAAAAATGTGACTTTTATCACATAATAGTACTAAGTCTGAATTTTCCGGGTTATCTCAAAATGGAATACGGTTCGACAAAGATGGAAGAGAGACTCTCTCGCAGCCCTGGTGGCAAACTGGCTTTGTGGGCTTTCTATACATGGTGTGGCTATTTCGTCTGGGCAATGGCGCGTTACATCTGGGTGATGAGCCGGATCCCCGATGCCCCCGTGTCGGGATTTGAAAGCGATTTAGGCTCTACCGCGGGAAAGTGGTTAGGGGCACTGGTCGGATTTTTATTTATGGCTCTGGTCGGGGCATTGTTAGGCAGCATTGCCTGGTACACCCGACCTCGTCCCGCACGTAGCAGACGCTATGAATAAAAACTGCTAAGGTGGCGACTCTTTGGCAACGGAGCGCGTATGGACTTACAACACTGGCAGGCACAGTTCGAAAACTGGTTGAAAAACCATCATCAGCACCAGGACGCGGCCCATGACGTGTGTCATTTTCGCCGCGTCTGGGCTACGGCACAGAAGCTGGCGGCAGATGACGATGTCGATATGCTGGTGATTTTAACCGCCTGTTATTTTCACGATATTGTGAGCCTGGCGAAAAATCATCCGCAAAGGCAGCGTTCTTCAATCCTGGCGGCAGAAGAGACGCGTCGCCTGCTCCGTGAAGAGTTCGAGCAATTTCCGGCGGAGAAAATCGAGGCCGTTTGTCATGCCATTGCCGCTCACAGTTTCAGCGCGCAAATCGCCCCCTTAACAACGGAAGCTAAAATTGTCCAGGATGCGGATCGGCTGGAAGCCCTGGGGGCGATTGGCCTGGCGCGCGTGTTTGCCGTTTCAGGGGCATTGGGCGTGGGGCTGTTTGATGGTGAAGATCCGTTCGCACAGCATCGCCCGCTTGATGATAAACGCTACGCGCTGGATCATTTCCAGACTAAGTTGCTGAAGCTACCGCAAACCATGCAAACCGCAAGAGGCAAGCAGCTGGCGCAGCACAACGCGCATTTTTTAGTCGAGTTTATGGCGAAGCTCAGTGCCGAACTGGCGGGGGAGAATGAAGGTGTCGATCACAAGGTGATAGATGCGTTTTCACCCGCGGGATAAGCGCGTGGCCCTAAATGGCTGTAATTATGTTAACCTGTCGGCCATCTCAGATGGCCGGTTAAATCTATGCAGGAAAATATATCAGTAACCGATTCATACAGCACCGGGAATGCCGCACAGGCAATGCTGGAGAAACTGCTGCAAATTTATGATGTTAAAACGCTGGTGGCGCAGCTTAATGGTGTGGGTGAGAATCACTGGAGCGCGGCAATTTTAAAACGTGCGCTGGCGAATGACTCGGCATGGCACCGTTTAAGTGAGAAAGAGTTCGCCCATCTGCAAACGTTGTTACCCAAACCACCGGCACATCATCCGCATTATGCGTTTCGCTTTATCGATCTATTTGCCGGAATTGGCGGCATCCGTCGCGGTTTTGAATCGATTGGCGGACAATGCGTGTTTACCAGCGAATGGAACAAACATGCGGTACGCACTTATAAAGCCAACCATTATTGCGATCCGGCGACGCATCATTTTAATGAAGATATCCGCGACATCACCCTCAGCCATAAAGAAGGCGTGAGTGATGAGGCGGCGGCGGAACATATTCGTAAACACATTCCTGAACACGATGTTTTACTGGCCGGTTTCCCTTGTCAGCCATTTTCGCTGGCTGGCGTATCGAAAAAGAACTCGCTCGGGCGGGCGCACGGTTTTGCCTGCGATACCCAGGGCACGCTGTTTTTTGATGTGGTACGCATTATCGACGCGCGTCGTCCGGCGATGTTTGTGCTCGAAAACGTCAAAAACCTGAAAAGTCACGACCAGGGTAAAACGTTCCGCATCATCATGCAGACGCTGGACGAACTGGGCTATGACGTGGCTGATGCAGAAGATAATGGGCCAGACGATCCGAAAATCATCGACGGTAAACATTTTCTGCCGCAGCACCGTGAACGCATCGTGCTGGTGGGTTTTCGTCGCGATCTGAATCTGAAAGCCGATTTTACCCTGCGTGATATCAGCGAATGTTTCCCTGCGCAGCGAGTGACGCTGGCGCAGCTGTTGGACCCGATGGTCGAGGCGAAATATATCCTGACGCCGGTGCTGTGGAAGTACCTCTATCGATATGCGAAAAAACATCAGGCGCGCGGTAACGGCTTCGGTTATGGAATGGTTTATCCGAACAATCTGCAAAGCGTCACGCGTACGCTGTCTGCGCGTTATTACAAAGATGGCGCGGAAATTTTAATCGATCGCGGCTGGGATATGGCCAAAGGTGAGAAAGACTTTGACGATCCGCAGAATCAGCAACATCGTCCACGTCGGTTAACGCCTCGTGAATGCGCGCGCTTAATGGGTTTTGAAGCGCCGGGAGAAGCGAAATTCCGCATTCCGGTTTCGGACACTCAGGCCTATCGCCAGTTCGGTAACTCGGTGGTCGTGCCGGTCTTTGCCGCGGTGGCAAAACTGCTTGAGCCAAAAATCAAACAGGCGGTGGCGTTGCGTCAGCAAGAGGCACAACATGGCCGACGTTCACGATAAGGCCACTCGCAGCAAAAATATGCGCGCGATTGCCACGCGTGATACGGCGATTGAGAAGCGCCTCGCCAGTCTGTTAACCGGGCAGGGCCTGGCGTTTCGCGTTCAGGACGCCAGTCTGCCCGGTCGCCCGGATTTTGTCGTTGATGAATATCGTTGCGTGATATTTACCCACGGCTGCTTCTGGCACCATCATCACTGCTATCTGTTTAAAGTGCCTGCGACTCGAACCGAGTTCTGGCTGGAGAAGATAGGTAAAAATGTTGAGCGCGATCGCCGCGATATCAGTCGCTTGCAGGAACTCGGCTGGCGCGTATTGATTGTCTGGGAGTGCGCGTTACGTGGGCGCGAGAAGCTGACGGATGAAGCGCTTAGCGAGCGTCTGGAAGAGTGGATCTGCGGCGAAGGTGCCAGCGCGCAGATCGACACGCAGGGGATTCATTTACTCGCTTGATGCGTCCTGAATCACTGGCGCAACTACGGGTTTTGCCGGGAAGAGATATTTTCCCAACGTGACCAGTACCACCGCGAAGACAATTACGCCGAGCGCCAGCCATTCAATCTTCGACAGCGTTTCTCCGCCCAGTCCCGTACCCAGCAAGACCGCGACCACCGGGTTAACGTAGGCGTAGCTGGTGGCGAGAGCCGGACTAACGTTGCGGATTAAATACATATAAGCGTTAATGGCGATAATCGAACCAAACAGCGCCAGATAGCCGACCGCAAGGAAGCCTGAAAGGGAAGGGAGTGCCGTCAGTTTTTCACCTGCAATCATCGACGCGATAATTAACACCACGCCTGCCGCCAGCATCTCAATCGCACCCGCCATCATCCCTACAGGTAAGGTAATGCGCGAGCCATAAACCGAGCCAAACGCCCAGCTAATCGAGCCGATTAAAATAAGAATCGCGCCCCACGGATTGCCGCTTAAATTTCCACCGCTATTGAGCATGATGATTCCGGCAAGCCCAATGGCGATACCCACCCATTCCAGTTTGCGCGTTTTAATGCCAAACAGGCGGCTGAAGCACAGGGTAAAGAGGGGCACGGTTGCAACCACAACGGCGGCGATGCCGGAAGGAACATTTTGATGCTCGGCAACCGTCACCATGCCATTACCGACAGCCAGCAATAACAGGCCAATCAGCGCGGCATTGAGCAGCGGACGTAGCGGGGGGAGTTTGTGTCCGCGCAGTAGCAAAAATGCCAGCAATAAAATACCGGCTGCCAGGAATCGAACGCCCGCCATCATTAACGGAGGCCAGCTTTCCACGCCAATCCGAATGACAAAATAGGTTGAGCCCCAAATGATATACAACGCAAACAGCGCGCCAAAAAGCGGTAACAACTGGCGGAAACGCATAATCCCTCACGGTGGAAATAAAAAGGTGGTTCATAGTAAACGTGAAAATCATTCTGCTGGCGAGAGATATAATTGCACTTGATTGTTAAAAAAATGTTGACCTGTGAAGCAAGTATCAGAGCTGCCGTTTTTGCTTCATACTTACACCCTTCAACAATAAAAATGAGAGGGAATGCTTTTGGCCGGGAGTAGTTTACTGACGTTGCTCGATGATATCGCCACACTGCTGGACGATATCTCCGTGATGGGCAAACTGGCGGCGAAGAAAACCGCCGGTGTATTAGGGGATGACTTATCGCTCAATGCGCAACAAGTTTCAGGCGTGCGGGCCAACCGGGAACTTCCCGTGGTCTGGGGCGTGGCGAAAGGATCGCTGATTAATAAAGTGATTCTGGTGCCGCTGGCGCTGATCATCAGTGCGTTTATCCCGTGGGCGATTACGCCTCTGTTGATGATTGGTGGCGCGTTTCTCTGCTTTGAAGGAGTAGAGAAAGTGCTGCATATGCTGGAGGCGCGTAAACATAAAGAAGATCCGGCGCAGAGCCAGCAGCGTCTGGAGAAGCTGGCGGCGCAGGATCCGCTGAAGTTTGAAAAGGACAAAATAAAAGGGGCGATTCGTACCGATTTTATATTGTCTGCCGAAATCGTCGCCATCACGCTGGGGATTGTGGCCGAAGCGCCGTTGCTTAATCAGGTGCTGGTGCTTTCAGGCATCGCGCTGGTAGTGACCGTGGGCGTCTACGGTCTGGTAGGGGTTATCGTTAAGATTGATGACCTGGGGTATTGGCTGGCGGAAAAATCCAGCGCGCTGATGCAGGCATTAGGTAAAGGGTTATTGATCATTGCGCCCTGGTTGATGAAGGCGTTATCGATTGTCGGCACGCTGGCGATGTTCCTCGTCGGCGGCGGGATTGTGGTACATGGTATTGCGCCGCTGCATCACGCCATTGAACATTTCGCCGGGCAGCAAAGTGCAGTGGTGGCGATGATATTACCGACTGTTTTAAATCTGATTCTTGGATTTATCATCGGCGGCATCGTGGTGCTGGGAGTGAAAGCCGTAGCGAAAATACGCGGTCAGGCACATTAATACTCGCACAGGCTATTATGCAAAATTCGCCATCTTCAACTAAGGTGAACAAGTTTCACTCGAAAAAAGGAGGCGAGTATGAGCTTTATGGTTAGTGAGGAAGTTACGGTTAAAGAGGGCGGCCCGCGGATGATTGTCACCGGATACTCCAGCGGTATGGTTGAGTGTCGTTGGTATGACGGTTACGGGGTCAAGCGGGAAGCTTTTCATGAAACCGAGCTTGTTCCGGGGGAGGGGAGTCGTTCTGCGGAAGAAGTTTGAAAGGGTATCATTAACACCAGGCCGGATCACTTCCGGCCTGGTGTGCCAATGCCTGCAATGAATGATAGTCGCGTCTTATCATGCCACCATTATAAAATTATCGCTGTTTTGCGGTACGCTATCGCCAGGTTATGCCAGAATCATAAAAAAGCAGGTTGGGAGTCGTCAGGGTGCAGCACGAGACAAAAATGGAAAACCAGAGCTGGTTGAAAAAACTCGCACGCCGCCTGGGGCCTGGTCATGTCGTTAATCTCTGCTTTATCGTGGTATTGCTTTTTTCCACCTTGCTGACCTGGCGTGAAGTGGTAGTGCTGGAAGATGCCTATATCTCCAGCCAGCGTAATCATCTGGAAAACGTAGCCAACGCGCTCGATAAGCATTTGCAGTATAACGTCGACAAACTGATCTTTTTGCGTAATGGCATGCGCGAAGCTCTCGTAGCGCCACTGGATTTCACTTCACTGCGTAATGCTGTAACCGAGTTCGAACAGCATCGCGACGAGCACGCCTGGCAAATTGAACTCAACCGACGACGCAGCCTGTCAGTCAATGGCGTATCGGATGCATTAGTCAGCGAGGGGAATCTCCTGTCTCGCGAAAATGAAAGCCTCGACAATGAAATTACCGCTGCACTGGAAGTTGGTTACTTGCTGCGACTGGCGCACAACACCTCGTCGATGGTTGAACAGGCGATGTATGTCTCGCGTGCCGGATTTTACGTTTCGACGCAGCCGACCTTGTTTACCCGCAATGTACCAACGCGTTATTACGGCTATGTCACCCAACCCTGGTTTATCGGCCATTCGCAACGAGAAAATCGTCACCGCGCGGTACGCTGGTTTACTTCGCAACCGGAACACGCCAGCAATACTGAACCGCAGGTTACCGTCAGTGTTCCGGTAGACAGTAATAACTACTGGTATGGCGTGCTGGGGATGAGTATTCCCGTGCGTACCATGCAGCAATTTTTAAGAAACGCCATCGATAAAAACCTCGATGGTGAGTATCAGCTCTATGACAGTAAGCTGAGATTTTTGACCTCTTCCAATCCTGACCATCCAACAGGGAATATTTTTGATCCTCGTGAACTGGCCTTGCTGGCGCAGGCGATGGAACATGACACGCGGGGCGGCATTCGTATGGACAGTCGCTATGTTAGCTGGGAACGTCTGGACCATTTCGACGGTGTGCTGGTGCGCGTCCATACGCTAAGCGAAGGCGTGCGCGGCGATTTCGGTAGTATCAGCATTGCATTAACCCTGCTGTGGGCGCTCTTTACCACCATGTTACTCATCTCCTGGTATGTGATTCGCCGGATGGTCAGCAACATGTATGTTCTGCAAAGCTCGTTGCAGTGGCAGGCGTGGCACGACACCTTAACCCGTTTATATAATCGTGGCGCACTGTTCGAAAAAGCCCGTCCGCTCGCTAAATTGTGTCAGACGCACCAACATCCTTTTTCTGTCATTCAGGTCGATCTTGACCATTTTAAAGCGATTAATGACCGCTTTGGTCATCAGGCGGGCGACCGTGTTCTTTCTCATGCTGCCGGATTAATTAGCAGTTCCTTGCGTGCGCAGGACGTTGCCGGGCGGGTCGGTGGTGAGGAGTTTTGTGTGATTCTGCCAGGCGCGAGTCTAACGGAGGCTGCGGAAGTCGCAGAACGTATTCGCCTGAAGTTAAATGAAAAAGAGATGTTGATTGCTAAGAGTACGACGATACGCATCAGTGCCTCGTTGGGGGTAAGTAGCAGCGAGGAAACCGGTGATTATGATTTTGAACAACTCCAGTCACTGGCCGACCGTCGGCTTTATCTCGCTAAACAGGCTGGGCGTAATCGGGTATTCGCGAGCGATAACGCTTAACTGGCGGAGAAAAAATGGTCCAGCCCTTCACGCCATCCTTCCGGTCCTTCACGCTGCGTTCGCCAGACGTGGGCCGGATCCTCATCATGCAGATGCACCCCTTCACGGTTTAGCCCTTTCACAATCACCGCGTAATCCATTACCTCCAGTAAGGGCGCATCGTTTGGCCCATCGCCCAGGCCAAGTGTGGTTGGGCGTTTGCCTGACAATTGTTGATAGGTCGCGATAATCCAGTTGGCAGCCTGATCTTTTCCGGCAGAGGCATCCAGGACGTGCCAGAAGCGCGCACCCTGCATAAACTGTAAGCCCAGTTCGTTCAGACGAGCGGTAAATTGTGCCATACGCTCGTCACTGTCGCGCCAGATTAGCGTTACCGACGCCTCATGCAGCTGCGTCAGCGCCGCCTGGCTACGGCTTAATCCCGTCCATTCGGCGATGGTTGCATCGTCGACATCATCGAAAGTCGTGAATTTAAAATGTTCTTTCTCGCGTAGCGTATTTAAAACCTGGCTGATTTCGCCATGGCTAATACCTGAGATGATGCGTGGAAAACCGTCTATATCCTGCCATTGTTCAGCAAGCTGGATCACTGCGCCATTTTCGGCAATCAGCGGTAACCCTTGTAGCCCCAACGTTTTTTGCAAGTACAGCATTTCCGCTGATGTTTTACTGCTACAGAGAATGACGGGAACATTCGCTTCGCGTAAACGGCTGAGCCAGGGGGCAGCCGGTTGCCAGTCATAACTATGACTGTCCAGCAGGGTGCCATCAAGATCGCTAAAAACCAGTAGTGGTTGTTGAATTGAAAACATGGTCGCGCAGTTCTCCCCTTACCAGGATGATTCTCAAAACAGCACAAATAATCAAAGATGATTTTTTCGGGAGCGATCCCGTTGACGCCAGAGCCACCAAGGGGTGACGCACGTCACATTTCTATTCATAAGTAGCGTTAATCATTCATATCGCGAATATTTTCTTGTCAGCGAAAAAAATTGCGGATAAGGTGATGAACACATCAGATTTCCTGGTGTAACGAATTTTTTAAGTGCTTCTTGCTTAAGCAAGTTTCATCCCGACCCCCTCAGGGTCGGGATTTTTTTATTGTGCATTCAACGATTCACTTCAGAGACGCTGAAGTCATGAATATCCAGTTCGAAGGCATCCGCCAATTCACGCCATGTATGATATTCACGTCCATCGACGCTAACGTGTTCAGAATCGTTCTGGCTGCGATGAACTTCGCTTTCGCTAATTTCATTGATCGCCGCCAGCAGGGCATCGACATCGACGCTGACCTCACGTTTTGCGGTATCGCTGTACTCTTTTGCGGTTTTCATCATCTTTCCTCGCAACCGTTACTCTGTTGTTGCCGCCAGTAGTTAAGTCCGCCTGGCATCTCTTAAGTATAGACCGTCGAGAAAATCAGCACTCGCGCGCGCCTGGCGCTGCCAGAAAAACGAAATTGTTCTACACTGGCACAAAGCCACAGGAGGAAAACGATGAAGGTGAATGATCGGGTAACAGTCAAAACGGATGGCGGTCCGCGTCGTCCTGGCGTGGTACTGGCAGTTGAGGAGTTTAGTGAAGGCACAATGTACCTGGTTTCGCTGGAAGACTACCCGCTCGGCATCTGGTTCTTTAATGAAGCAGGGCATCAGGACGGTATCTTTGTGGAGAAAGCAGAGTAATCTTATTCAGCCTGACTGGTGGGAAACCACCAGTCAGAATGTGTTAGCGCATGTTGACAAAAATACCATTAGTCACATTATCCGTCAGTCGGACGACATGGTAGATAACCTGTTTATTATGCGTTTTGATCTTACGTTTAATATTACCTTTATGCGATGAAACGGTCTTGGCTTTGATATTCATTTGGTCAGAGATTTGAATGGTTCCCTGACCTGCCATCCACATTCGCAACATACTCGATTCGGTTCGGCTCAATGATAACGTCGGCATATTTAAAAAAGAGGTTATCGTTGTCTCTTTTTTCAGAATATCGCCAAGGATATCGTCGAGAGATTCCGGTTTAATCGATTTAGAACTTATCAATAAATTTTTTCTGACCAATAGATATTCATCAAAATGAACATTGGCAATTGCCATAAAAACGATAAATAACGTATTGGGATGTTGATTAATGATGTGCTTGATGTGCTGACTGTTAGAAGCATCATGGATGAAACAGTCCTCATTAATAAACACCACTGAAGGGCGCTGTGAATCACAAGCTATGGCAAGGTCATCAACGGTTTCAATGTCGTTGATTTCTCTTTTTTTAACCCCTCTACTCAACAGATACCCGGTTAAACCTAGTCGGGTGTAACTACATAAATCCATAATAATCGTTGACATGGCATACCCTCACTCAATGCGTAACGATAATTCCCCTTACCTGAATATTTCATCATGACTAAACGGAACAACATGGGTCACCTAATGCGCCACTCTCGCGATTTTTCAGGCGGACTTACTATCCCGTAAAGTGTTGTATAATTTGCCTGGAATTGTCTTAAAGTAAAGTAAATGTTGCGATATGTGAGTGAGCTTAAAACAAATATTTCGCTGCAGGAGTATCCTGGAAGATGTTCGTAGGTATTATTTTTCGGATAATCCTTAGGATAACATGATAAACGT
>NZ_SJWV01000150.1:0-10193 GCF_004352695.1 Escherichia sp. KCJ4928 | reverse complement strand
GTATGGCGATGGGATTGATATTTATCTGCGGGAATTTATATTATGTTTCTGCAAAAATGTTTAAACTAAAATTTTTATTAAGGAAAGAGAGGATGTATGATTTTCAGAAAATATTTATATTCGTAATATAAATAAATTACCATTTGCTTAATTTGTCAAATGCTCTTGTATGTAAGACTTCACGCAACGTCTCCCCATCAGGAAACGCCAGCTCCGGTGCAATCTCAAACAGCGGCCACAGCATAAATCCACGATTCTTCATATCGTAGTGCGGAACGGTCAGGCGTTCGGTATTTATCACTTCATTACCAAACAGCATGATATCGAGATCCAGCGTGCGTGGTCCCCAGCGTTCAGCTTTACGAACACGACCCTGTTGCAGTTCTATGCGCTGTGTATGGCTGAGTAACTCTTCCGGGGCGAGCGAAGTTTCAAGCGCCACGGCGGCGTTGAGGTAATCGGGTTGATCTTGCGGCCCCAGCGGTGGGGTGCGGTAAAACGAAGAAACGGCAAGAATGTGGCTTTCAGGGATATCGCCTAATGCTTTCAGGGCAGCATTGACCTGCTCCAGCGGAGAGGCCAGATTGCTGCCTATGGCAATATACGCCACTGTCATGCGGTACCCTCACGACGCGGTGCGCGTTTGCGTGGACGACGAGTACGACGACGCGGTGACGGTTCTTCATCCAGCTCGTTAAGCATCCCTTTTTGATCTGGTGGTGCGGAAACCTGGAACTCACCCCACCATTTCACCAGACGCTGCAGTTCAGCATTACGTTCAACTTCAGCTCGCAAGGCCAACAGGTCATAAGCCGCACGGAACTTAGGATGCTCCAGCAGTTTCCATGCGCGTTTACCCTGACGACGGGACATACGCAACTGCAACTGCCAGATATCGCGGGTTAACGTCGTCAGACGTTTCGGGATTGCCAGTGAACGGCAGGCTTCGTCCAGCACGTCGTTCATCGCCAGCGCGAAAGCGTCGTGATAGGTCAGGCCGCTTTCCTGGGCGATCTTCTGTGCCGTCTCCAGCAGTGGGTACCAGAACATGGCGGCAAACAAGAACGCCGGGTTCACGCGCATATCGTTATGGATACGCGTATCGGTATTCTTCAGCACCTGTTCAATGATCCGCTCCATCGGGCTGTCGCCATTTTCCGTGAAGTAGCGGGTAATGGTCGGGAACAGCGGCTGGAACAGATGATATTCACACAACAGCTTATAGGTTTCGTAACCGTAGCCCGCTTGTAGCAGTTTAAGCGATTCTTCAAACAGGCGTGCCGGTGGGATATCGTTCAGCAGGGTAGCGAGGCGAGGGATCGGTTCTGCGGTTTCCGGGCTGATGCGCATACCCAATTTGGCGGCAAAACGTACCGCGCGCAGCATACGTACCGGATCTTCACGGTAGCGCGTTTCCGGGTTACCAATCAGACGGATAACGCCGTCCTTCAGATCCTTCATACCGCCAACGTAATCACGGACGGTAAAATCCGCTACGCTGTAATAGAGGCTGTTGATAGTGAAATCGCGGCGCTGGGCGTCTTCTTCGATGGAGCCGAAAATGTTGTCGCGCAGCAACATGCCGTTTTGCCCGCGTTGGGAGGTCGTGCGGTCGCTGACGTTACCTTCGTGGTGTCCACGGAAGGTTGCAACTTCGATAATCTCCGGGCCAAACATCACATGAGCCAGACGGAAACGGCGCCCCACCAGGCGGCAGTTACGGAACAGTTTGCGCACCTGCTCAGGCGTGGCGTTAGTGGTTACGTCAAAATCTTTCGGCTTTTTGCCAAGTAACAGGTCGCGCACGCCGCCGCCAACCAGCCAGGCTTCGTATCCCGCTTTGTTGAGCCTGTACATTACCTTCAGGGCATTTTCACTGATATCTTTGCGGGAAATAGCATGCTGCTCACGCGGGATCACCGTCACCTGTGGACGGGCGACTGCCTGTTCAGCCTCGCTTTCCTCGCGGCTTAGCACCTTGCGGCAAAAATTAGCGACTCGGGTAAAAATAGTACACCTCGGTAGTGTCAAACATCATTCAGGACAAAAAAATAGCGGCTAATCATAGCTCAGCATGACGCATTTGAGAATGTTGAATTTACAATTGCCGACTCGGGCACGGCGGTAAGCCGCCAGTTTTTGACGGCTGACTGAAGGATTTGCTCGACGCTGAAATCCTGCCAGTGTGCTTCTGCCTGCTGCCCCAGAAATTGAAGTGCCGCGATTAGTACCGGGCGTGGATCGCCTTTCGGCAACGCAGGCGCATGATTCTGCTTGGAAAGTTTAGCGCCTTGTGGATTAAGCGCCAGCGGCAGATGAATGTAATCTGGCACTTTCCAGCCAAAAAGCTGGTACAGCGAGATTTGCCTTACTGTTGGTTCAATCAGATCAGCCCCACGCACTATTTCTGTAACGCCCTGGAAATGATCATCAACCACAACAGCCAGGTTGTAGGCGAACAACCCATCACGGCGATGAATGATAAAATCTTCCCGTGCCAGTTTTTCGTCGGCGTGAATAATGCCGCGCAGCTGGTCAGTAAATTGCGTGACCGGATGCTGCTGGCGGATACGCACTGCGGCATTGTCTGGTCCATGATGCAACACCCGGCAATGACCGTCGTAAATACCGCCAATGCTTTGAATACGCGCACGCGTACAGGTGCAGTAATAACTTAGTCCTTGTTCATGTAACCAGGCGAGTGCTTCACGATAGGCGTGGTGACGTTGCGATTGCCAGAGAACATCGCCGTCCCAGTGCAGACCGTAATGTTCCAGCTGGCGCAGGATAGTTTCTGCGGCACCGGGAACTTCACGAGGCGGGTCGATATCTTCTATGCGTACCAGCCAGCGACCTTGCCGGGCGCGAGCCTGCAAATAGCTGCCGAGCGCGGCGATCAGAGAGCCAAAATGAAGCTCGCCGGAAGGAGAGGGGGCGAAGCGGCCAATATACTGTGTGTCTGTCATCTCTTTGAACAAAAAATAAGGCGGGAGCATTTCCCGCCTGTGGTAAACGTGATGGAACGGCTGTAATTAGCCAGCCATCTGTTTTTCGCGAATTTCAGCCAGCGTTTTGCAGTCGATGCACAGATCGGCTGTCGGGCGCGCTTCCAGACGGCGAATACCAATTTCAACACCGCAGGATTCGCAGTAGCCGAAATCTTCGTCTTCCACTTTTTTCAGCGTCTTCTCGATCTTTTTGATCAGCTTACGCTCGCGATCGCGGTTACGCAGTTCGAGGCTGAACTCTTCTTCCTGGGCTGCACGGTCTACCGGGTCCGGGAAGTTGGCTGCTTCATCCTGCATATGTGTAACGGTGCGATCGACTTCATCCCTGAGTTGATTACGCCATGCTTCCAGAATACGACGGAAGTGCGCCAGCTGGGCTTCATTCATATACTCTTCGCCCGGCTTCTCCTGATATGGTTCCACCCCAGCGATGGCGAGAATACTCAGGGACGATGTTTTACGGTTTTGCCCTTCTTGCATGTTGCTTCTCCTTAACACGCACTATCGATCCCCATGTTCGGGGGAAAAATGAGGCCGCTATAAATAGCAGATGCTTTTCCGGATAGCAATTATCTAAACGTAACACTTGACAACTGTGTGAGGAAAAGCGTATTTGCGCACGCGACCAGAATGTAAATTAACCAGTTACTTACTTTACTACAATGTAACCGGCAGTGATTTTTTAAGAGCCATGCCTTCAGCAGAAATTTCCGCTTTGTAAGCCAGAATTTCTACCCCCCTCTGTTGAGCTTCTGACAATAGTTGCGCGTATTTCTCATCGATGTGGCGCGCGGGTGAAAACCGTGTAATGGCTGAATGCAGCACGGCGAAAAAGATAACCGCACGCTGGCCTTCAGCCGCTACGCTCATCAACTCCCGAAGGTGTTTCTGACCTCGTTCAGTGACCGCATCGGGAAAATATCCCTGTTCGTTCTCCGCTAACGTAACCGATTTCACTTCAATATAGCAGTCTGGACGCGAATCCGCCTGCAACATAAAGTCAATACGGCTGCGTTCTGCGCCGTATTTTACTTCGCTTTTCAGCGAGCTATAGCCTGACAGTTCTGAAATTGATTCATTAAGGATAGCCTCTTTCGTCAACCTGTTAGCCCAAAGCGTGTTGACGCAAATAAATGCGCCGCTCTGGCTTTGAGTTAATTCCCAGGTGTGTGGGTATTTCCGTTTGGTGTTGTCTGAAGTCGAATACCAGACGGTATCGCCAGGCGTTGCACAACCGGTCATTGCACCCGTATTCGGGCAGTGTAGCGTTAATTCGCGACCATCGGGTGTGATCACATCGGCTAAAAAACGTTTGTAACGCTGAATTAGCGTCGCGCGCTGTAGAGGGGGAGAGAATTCCATTGCGACAATCCTTGTTATTGCGTTAGCGCCCAGCGTTTTAGCGGCGTGTAGCGTGTGCGTCCACGGGCAAACGAGGAGGCGTAAAGGGTGAACTCCGTCACCGCATACGACCAGTTAAAACCTGGCGGCGGGATTGTCACCGCCTCGCTGGCGTCGCGCAATAAGGTAATATGTGGATGAAACGGACGATTGCTTTGAAAACAACCGCTGCGGGCAGCCTGTGAACGGAGCATATTCGCCAGCTGGATTAAGCCGCGTGGCGGCTGACGCATCCCTAACCACACCACACGCGAACGCAGCCATTGTCCGGCGTCATCAAGCGTGAGTGTGAAACCAGGTTGACGAATCCGTCCGGCTAAAAGAGAAAGCGCCTTCTCTTTCTCGGCGCTCACTTCGCCTAAAAATGCCAGAGTCAGATGCAAATTATCGGCGGCGACCGGACGTCCCGCCTCAGGTGGGAAGTGTGTGGCGCGCCAATGGATAATCTGTTCGCGGATTTCTGCAGGTAAGTCGATAGCAAAGAACAGACGTTGCGGTTCAGACATGTGAGGCACTCGGTTATGAATTACCGCGATGCTACAATGTGGCGCGAAGAATGTTAACCCTCTGGAGCGTTTTGTGTCGTCGTTGCCCGTTGCTGCCGTCTTACCTGAATTACTTACCGCTCTCGATTGTGCGCCGCAGGTATTATTAAGTGCGCCGACCGGGGCCGGGAAATCAACCTGGCTGCCGCTGCAACTGCTGGCGCATCCCGGCATTAACGGGAAAATTATCCTGCTGGAGCCGCGTCGTCTGGCGGCGCGTAACGTCGCGCAACGGCTGGCGGAGCTGCTTAACGAAAAGCCAGGCGATACCGTTGGCTACCGGATGCGTGCGCAAAACTGCGTCGGGCCGAATACCCGCCTGGAAGTGGTTACCGAAGGCGTGCTGACGCGCATGATCCAGCGTGACCCGGAACTGAGCGGTGTTGGACTGGTGATCCTTGATGAATTTCATGAGCGCAGCTTGCAGGCGGATTTGGCGTTGGCGCTGTTACTCGATGTGCAACAAGGTCTGCGTGATGACCTTAAACTGCTGATTATGTCGGCTACCCTGGACAACGACCGCTTGCAGCAAATGCTGCCAGAAGCGCCTGTCGTCATCTCAGAAGGGCGCTCGTTTCCGGTTGAACGCCGTTATTTACCGCTGCCCGCGCATCAGCGTTTTGACGATGCCGTTGCGGTAGCCACCGCTGAAATGCTGCGTCAGGAAAGCGGATCATTACTGTTATTTTTACCTGGCGTCGGAGAAATTCAGCGTGTGCAGGAACAACTGGCTTCGCGCATCGGCAGTGATGTATTGCTCTGCCCGCTGTATGGCGCGTTGTCGCTGAACGATCAGCGAAAAGCGATCCTCCCGGCACCGCAAGGGATGCGCAAAGTGGTGCTGGCGACCAATATTGCTGAAACCAGTTTAACCATTGAAGGTATTCGTCTGGTGGTGGATTGTGCCCAGGAGCGTGTGGCGCGTTTTGATCCGCGCACGGGGCTTACGCGACTGATTACTCAACGCGTTAGCCAGGCATCCATGACGCAGCGTGCCGGGCGCGCCGGGCGTCTGGAGCCGGGTATCTGCCTGCATTTAATCGCCAAGGAACAAGCAGAACGCGCTGCCGCGCAAAGTGAACCGGAAATCTTACAAAGCGATCTTTCCGGTTTGCTGATGGAATTACTGCAATGGGGATGCAGCGATCCGGCGCAGATGAGCTGGCTGGATCAACCGCCAACGGTGAATCTACTGGCCGCGAAACGCCTGTTACAAATGCTGGGGGCGCTGGAGGGTGAACGGCTTAGTGCGCAGGGGCAAAAAATGGCAGCGCTGGGTAACGATCCGCGTTTAGCGGCAATGCTGGTTAGCGCGAAGAACGACGACGAAGCTGCTACCGCGGCAAAAATTGCCGCCATTCTCGAAGAGCCTCCACGGATGGGCAATAGTGACCTGGGCGTGGCGTTTTCGCGCAATCAACCAGCCTGGCAGCAACGTAGTCAGCAACTGTTAAAACGCTTAAACGTACGTGGCGGTGAGGCAGACAGTTCGCTTATCGCGCCGCTACTTGCCGGGGCGTTTGCCGATCGCATTGCTCGTCGCCGTGGGCAAGATGGACGCTATCAACTGGCAAACGGCATGGGAGCGATGCTCGATGCCGACGACGCGCTAAGCCGCCACGAATGGTTGATCGCACCGTTATTATTGCAGGGCAGCGCCTCGCCGGATGCGCGGATTTTACTGGCGCTGCCGGTCGATATTGATGAGTTAGTACAACGCTGCCCGCAGCTGGTACAGCAGTCTGACACTGTGGAGTGGGATGACGCGCAAGGTACGCTGAAAGCCTGGCGTCGGCTGCAAATCGGTCTGCTGACGGTGAAAGTGCAGCCGCTGGCGAAACCCTCGGAAGACGAGTTGCATCAGGCGATGCTTAATGGCATCCGCGATAAAGGTTTAAGCGTGCTCAACTGGACGCCGGAAGCGGAACAGCTACGCTTGCGTTTGTTATGCGCCGCAAAGTGGTTGCCGGAATATGACTGGCCAGCGGTTGATGATGAAAGTTTATTGGCGACGCTGGAAACGTGGCTGCTGCCACATATGACTGGCGTACATTCACTACGCGGCCTGAAATCACTCGACATTTATCAGGCACTACGCGGATTACTTGATTGGGGAATGCAGCAACGTCTGGATAGTGAATTGCCTGCGCATTACACTGTGCCGACGGGAAGCCGGATCGCCATTCGTTATCATGAAGATAACCCGCCCGCGCTGGCGGTGAGAATGCAGGAGATGTTTGGTGAGGCCACCAATCCGACGATCGCCCAGGGGCGCGTGCCGCTGGTGCTGGAGTTGCTTTCCCCTGCCCAAAGGCCGCTGCAAATCACGCGTGATTTGGGGGCCTTCTGGAAAGGGGCGTATCGTGAGGTGCAAAAGGAGATGAAAGGGCGTTATCCCAAACACGTCTGGCCGGACGACCCGGCAAACACGGCACCGACGCGACGGACGAAAAAGTATTCGTAAGCTTGGTTTTCTCCCTCTCCCTCAAGGGAGAGGGGACCGATCGAGCACAAATTTTGAGAGATATCTTCTTCTGTCTTGCAACAGAAGAACAGAAAATCGGGCCTTTGCGCCTGAATATTGCGGAGAAAAAGCATGGCCGGGAATGACCGCGAGCCAATTGGACGCAAAGGGAAACCGACGCGTCCGGTCAAACAAAAGGTAAGCCGTCGTCGTTACGAAGATGACGATGATTACGACGATTATGATGACTATGAGGATGAAGGACCGATGCCGCGCAAAGGTAAGGGCAAAGGCAAAGGGCGTAAGCCTCGTGGCAAACGCGGCTGGCTATGGCTGCTGTTAAAACTGGCTATCGTTTTTGCCGTGCTGATCGCCATTTACGGCGTTTATCTCGATCAAAAAATTCGTAGCCGTATTGATGGCAAGGTCTGGCAACTGCCTGCGGCAGTTTATGGCCGAATGGTCAACCTTGAGCCAGACATGACCATCAGCAAGAACGAGATGGTGAAGCTGCTGGAGGCGACCCAGTATCGCCAGGTGTCGAAAATGACCCGTCCTGGCGAATTTACCGTGCAGGCCAACAGCATTGAGATGATCCGCCGTCCGTTTGATTTCCCGGACAGTAAAGAAGGGCAGGTGCGCGCGCGTCTGACCTTTGATGGCGATCATCTGGCGACGATCGTCAATATGGAGAACAACCGTCAGTTCGGCTTTTTCCGTCTTGATCCGCGTCTGATCACCATGATCTCTTCGCCAAACGGTGAGCAGCGTCTGTTTGTGCCGCGCAGTGGTTTCCCGGATTTGCTGGTGGATACTTTGCTGGCGACAGAAGACCGTCATTTTTACGAGCATGATGGAATCAGTCTCTACTCAATCGGACGTGCGGTGCTGGCAAACCTGACCGCCGGACGCACGGTACAGGGTGCGAGTACGCTGACGCAACAGCTGGTGAAAAACCTGTTCCTCTCCAGTGAGCGTTCTTACTGGCGTAAAGCGAACGAAGCTTACATGGCGCTGATCATGGACGCGCGTTACAGCAAAGACCGTATTCTTGAGCTGTATATGAACGAGGTGTATCTCGGTCAGAGCGGCGACAACGAAATCCGCGGCTTCCCGCTGGCGAGCTTGTATTACTTTGGTCGCCCGGTAGAAGAGCTAAGCCTCGACCAGCAGGCGCTGTTAGTCGGCATGGTGAAAGGAGCGTCCATCTACAACCCGTGGCGTAACCCAAAACTGGCGCTGGAGCGACGTAATCTGGTGCTGCGTCTGCTGCAACAGCAACAGATTATTGATCAAGAACTCTATGACATGTTGAGTGCCCGTCCGCTGGGTGTTCAGCCACGCGGTGGGGTGATCTCTCCACAGCCAGCCTTTATGCAACTGGTGCGTCAGGAGCTGCAGGCGAAATTAGGCGATAAGGTAAAAGATCTCTCCGGCGTGAAGATCTTCACTACCTTTGACTCGGTGGCCCAGGACGCGGCAGAAAAAGCCGCCGTGGAAGGCATTCCGGCACTGAAGAAACAGCGTAAGTTGAGCGATCTTGAAACTGCGATTGTGGTCGTCGACCGCTTTAGTGGTGAAGTTCGTGCGATGGTCGGAGGTTCTGAGCCGCAGTTTGCGGGCTACAACCGTGCGATGCAGGCGCGTCGTTCGATTGGTTCCCTTGCAAAACCAGCGACTTATCTGACGGCTTTAAGCCAGCCGAAAATCTATCGCCTGAACACGTGGATTGCCGATGCGCCAATCGCGCTGCGTCAGCCGAATGGCCAGGTCTGGTCACCGCAGAACGATGACCGTCGTTATAGCGAAAGCGGCAGAGTGATGCTGGTGGATGCGTTGACCCGTTCGATGAACGTGCCGACGGTAAATCTGGGGATGGCGCTGGGGCTGCCTGCAGTTACGGATACCTGGATCAAACTGGGCGTACCGAAAGATCAGCTGCATCCGGTTCCGGCGATGCTGCTGGGGGCGTTGAACTTAACGCCAATCGAAGTGGCGCAGGCGTTCCAGACCATCGCCAGCGGTGGTAACCGTGCACCGCTTTCTGCACTGCGTTCGGTAATCGCGGAAGATGGCAAGGTGCTGTATCAGAGCTTCCCGCAGGCAGAACGCGCTGTTCCGGCGCAGGCGGCGTATCTGACACTATGGACCATGCAGCAGGTGGTACAACGTGGTACGGGTCGTCAGCTTGGGGCGAAATACCCGAACCTGCATCTGGCAGGGAAAACAGGGACTACCAACAATAACGTAGATACCTGGTTTGCAGGCATTGACGGCAGCACGGTGACCATCACCTGGGTAGGCCGTGATAACAACCAGCCGACCAAACTGTATGGAGCCAGCGGGGCAATGTCGATTTATCAGCGTTATCTGGCTAACCAGACGCCAACGCCGCTGAATCTTGTTCCGCCAGAAGATATTGCAGATATGGGCGTGGACTACGACGGCAACTTTGTTTGCAGCGGTGGCATGCGTGTCTTGCCGGTCTGGACCAGCGATCCGCAATCGCTGTGCCAGCAGAGCGAGATGCAGCAGCAGCCGTCAGGCAATCCGTTTGATCAGTCTTCTCAGCCGCAGCAACAGCCGCAACAGCAACCTGCTCAGCAAGAGCAGAAAGACAGCGACGGTGTAGCCGGTTGGATCAAGGATATGTTTGGTAGTAATTAACATCTAAGCGTGAAATACCGGATGGCGAGTTGCCATCCGGTAAAATAACATCCCATCTAAGATATTAACCCTTTCTTTTCATCTGGTTGTTTATTAACCCTTCAGGAA
>NZ_SJWV01000014.1:0-47927 GCF_004352695.1 Escherichia sp. KCJ4928 | reverse complement strand
CCGCTTGCGAACCCGCCAGCGTTTCGAATATTATCTTATCTTTATAATAATCATTCTCGTTTACGTTATCATTCACTTTACATCAGAGATATACCAATGGCGCGTTCCAAAACTGCTCAGCCAAAACACTCACTGCGTAAAATCGCAGTTGTAGTAGCCACAGCGGTTAGCGGCATGTCTGTTTATGCACAGGCAGCGGTTGAACCGAAAGAAGACACTATCACCGTTACCGCTGCACCTGCGCCGCAAGAAAGCGCATGGGGGCCTGCTGCAACTATTGCGGCGCGACAGTCTGCTACCGGCACTAAAACCGATACGCCGATTCAAAAAGTGCCACAGTCTATTTCTGTTGTGACCGCCGAAGAGATGGCGCTGCATCAGCCGAAGTCGGTAAAAGAAGCGCTTAGCTACACGCCGGGTGTCTCTGTTGGTACGCGTGGCGCATCCAACACCTATGACCACCTGATCATTCGCGGCTTTGCGGCAGAAGGCCAAAGCCAGAATAACTATCTGAATGGACTGAAGTTGCAGGGCAACTTCTATAACGATGCGGTCATTGACCCGTATATGCTGGAACGCGCTGAAATTATGCGTGGCCCGGTTTCCGTGCTTTACGGTAAAAGCAGTCCTGGCGGCCTGTTGAATATGGTCAGCAAGCGTCCGACCACCGAACCGCTGAAAGAAGTTCAGTTTAAAGCCGGTACTGACAGCCTGTTCCAGACTGGTTTTGACTTTAGCGATTCGTTGGATGATGACGGTGTTTACTCTTATCGCCTGACCGGTCTTGCGCGTTCTGCCAATGCCCAGCAGAAAGGGTCAGAAGAGCAGCGTTATGCTATTGCACCGGCGTTCACCTGGCGTCCGGATGATAAAACCAATTTTACCTTCCTTTCTTACTTCCAGAACGAGCCGGAAACCGGTTATTACGGCTGGTTGCCGAAAGAGGGAACCGTTGAGCCGCTGCCGAACGGTAAGCGTCTGCCGACAGACTTTAATGAAGGGGCGAAGAACAACACCTATTCTCGTAATGAGAAGATGGTCGGCTACAGCTTCGATCACGAATTTAACGACACCTTTACTGTGCGTCAGAACCTGCGCTTTGCTGAAAACAAAACCTCGCAAAACAGCGTTTATGGTTACGGCGTCTGCTCCGATCCGGCGAATGCTTACAGCAAACAGTGTGCGGCATTAGCGCCAGCGGATAAAGGCCATTATCTGGCACGTAAATACGTCGTTGATGATGAGAAGCTGCAAAACTTCTCCGTTGATACCCAGTTGCAGAGCAAGTTTGCCACTGGCGATATCGACCACACCCTGCTGACCGGTGTCGACTTTATGCGTATGCGTAATGACATCAACGCCTGGTTTGGTTACGACGACTCTGTGCCACTGCTCAATCTGTACAATCCGGTGAATACCGATTTCGACTTCAATGCCAAAGATCCGGCAAACTCCGGCCCTTACCGCATTCTGAATAAACAGAAACAAACGGGCGTTTATGTTCAGGATCAGGCGCAGTGGGATAAAGTGCTGGTCACCCTAGGCGGTCGTTATGACTGGGCAGATCAAGAATCTCTTAACCGCGTTGCTGGGACGACCGATAAACGTGATGACAAACAGTTTACCTGGCGTGGTGGTGTTAACTACCTGTTTGATAATGGTGTAACACCTTACTTCAGCTATAGCGAATCGTTTGAACCTTCTTCGCAAGTTGGGAAGGATGGTAATATTTTCGCACCGTCTAAAGGTAAGCAGTATGAAGTCGGCGTGAAATATGTACCGGAAGATCGTCCGATTGTAGTTACTGGTGCCGTGTATAATCTCACTAAAACCAACAACCTGATGGCGGACCCTGAGGGTTCCTTCTTCTCGGTTGAAGGTGGCGAGATCCGCGCACGTGGCGTAGAAATCGAAGCGAAAGCGGCGCTGTCGGCGAGTGTTAACGTAGTCGGTTCTTATACTTACACCGATGCGGAATACACCACCGATACTACCTATAAAGGCAATACGCCTGCACAGGTGCCAAAACACATGGCTTCGCTGTGGGCTGACTATACCTTCTTTGACGGTCCGCTTTCAGGTCTGACGCTGGGCACCGGTGGTCGTTATACTGGCTCCAGCTATGGTGATCCGGCTAACTCCTTTAAAGTGGGAAGTTATACGGTCGTGGATGCGTTAGTACGTTATGATCTGGCGCGAGTCGGCATGGCTGGCTCCAACGTGGCGCTGCATGTTAACAACCTGTTCGATCGTGAATACGTCGCCAGCTGCTTTAACACTTATGGCTGCTTCTGGGGCGCAGAACGTCAGGTCGTTGCAACCGCAACCTTCCGTTTCTAATTTCTCTTTTGGGGCACGGATTTCCGTGCCCATTTCACAAGTTGGCTGTTATGCAGGAATACACGAATCATTCCGATACCACTTTTGCACTGCGTAATATCTCCTTTCGTGTGCCCGGGCGCACGCTTTTGCATCCGCTGTCGTTAACCTTTCCTGCCGGGAAAGTGACCGGTCTGATTGGTCACAACGGTTCTGGTAAATCCACTCTGCTCAAAATGCTTGGCCGTCATCAGCCGCCGTCGGAAGGGGAGATTCTTCTTGATGCCCAACCGCTGGAAAGCTGGAGCAGCAAAGCGTTTGCCCGCAAAGTGGCTTATTTGCCGCAGCAGCTTCCTCCGGCAGAAGGGATGACCGTGCGTGAACTGGTGGCGATTGGTCGTTACCCGTGGCATGGCGCGCTGGGGCGCTTTGGGGCGGCAGATCGCGAAAAAGTCGAGGAAGCTATCTCGCTGGTTGGCTTAAAACCGCTGGCGCATCGGCTGGTCGATAGTCTCTCTGGCGGCGAACGTCAGCGGGCGTGGATCGCCATGCTGGTGGCGCAGGATAGCCGTTGTCTGTTGCTCGACGAACCGACCTCGGCGCTGGATATCGCCCACCAGGTTGATGTGCTGGCGCTGGTGCACCGTTTAAGTCAGGAGCGTGGCCTGACGGTCATTGCTGTGTTGCACGATATCAATATGGCGGCACGCTACTGTGATTATCTGGTCGCCCTGCGCGGCGGTGAAATGATTGCTCAGGGAACGCCTGCGGAAATTATGCGCGGCGAAACCCTCGAAATGATTTATGGCATCCCGATGGGTATTTTGCCGCATCCGGCGGGTGCTGCACCTGTGAGTTTTGTTTATTGATGAGCGGCTTACCTCTTATTTCGCGCCGTCGACTGTTAACGGCGATGGCGCTTTCTCCGTTGTTATGGCAGATGAATACCGCCCACGCGGCGGCTATTGACCCCAATCGTATTGTGGCGCTGGAGTGGTTGCCGGTGGAATTACTGCTGGCGCTCGGCATCGTGCCTTACGGCGTGGCGGATACCATCAACTATCGCCTGTGGGTCAGCGAACCACCATTGCCGGACTCAGTGATTGACGTCGGTTTGCGTACAGAACCTAACCTTGAACTGCTGACCGAAATGAAACCGTCGTTTATGGTCTGGTCGGCAGGATATGGCCCTTCACCAGAAATGCTGGCACGTATTGCGCCGGGTCGCGGATTTAACTTCAGTGACGGCAAACAGCCGTTGGCGATGGCGCGTAAATCGCTGACGGAAATGGCAGATTTACTTAACCTGCAAAGCGCAGCAGAAACGCATTTAGCGCACTATGAAGACTTTATCCGCAGCATGAAACCCCGCTTTGTGAAGCGTGGTGCACGCCCGTTACTGCTGACGACGCTTATCGATCCGCGCCATATGCTGGTCTTCGGTCCAAACAGCTTGTTCCAGGAAATTCTCGATGAGTACGGCATCCCAAATGCCTGGCAAGGGGAAACCAACTTCTGGGGCAGTACCGCCGTCAGTATCGATCGTCTGGCGGCGTATAAAGACGTTGATATGCTCTGTTTTGATCACGACAACAGCAAAGACATGGATGCGCTAATGGCAACCCCGCTGTGGCAGGCCATGCCGTTTGTCCGCGCCGGACGCTTTCAGCGCGTACCTGCAGTCTGGTTTTATGGTGCGACGCTTTCGGCAATGCACTTTGTGCGTGTTCTGGATAACGCCATCGGAGGTAAAGCGTGAGTAAACGAATTGCGCTTTTCCCGGCGTTATTGCTGGCGCTGTTAGTGATTGTCGCTACGGCGCTAACCTGGATGAACTTCTCACAGGCGCTGCCGCGCAGTCAGTGGGCGCAGGCCGCCTGGTCGCCGGATATTGACGTCATCGAGCAGATGATTTTTCACTACAGCTTGTTGCCGCGTCTGGCGATTTCGCTGCTGGTGGGCGCAGGCCTGGGGCTGGTGGGCGTGCTGTTTCAGCAAGTGCTGCGTAATCCGCTGGCGGAACCGACGACACTTGGCGTTGCTACAGGCGCGCAACTGGGAATTACCGTCACCACACTTTGGGCGATCCCAGGTGCTATGGCGAGCCAGTTTGCCGCACTGGTGGGCGCTTGTGTCGTTGGCTTAATCGTCTTTGGCGTCGCGTGGGGGAAACGGCTTTCGCCGGTTACGCTTATTCTCGCGGGGCTGGTGGTGAGCCTTTATTGTGGGGCAATTAATCAGCTACTGGTTATCTTCCATCACGACCAGCTGCAAAGCATGTTCCTGTGGAGCACCGGAACGCTGACGCAAACCGACTGGGGCGGCGTTGAGCGTTTATGGCCGCAGTTGCTGGGCGGCGTGATGTTGACGTTATTGCTACTTCGCCCGTTAACCCTGATGGGGCTTGATGATGGCGTGGCGCGCAATCTCGGGCTGGCCTTGTCGCTCGCGCGTCTGGCAGCGCTGTCGCTGGCGATTGTCATCAGTGCGCTGCTGGTGAACGCTGTGGGGATTATCGGCTTTATCGGGTTGTTCGCGCCACTGCTGGCAAAAATGCTGGGGGCGCGGCGTTTGTTGCCACGGTTGATGCTGGCGTCGCTGATTGGTGCGTTAATTCTGTGGCTTTCTGATCAAATCATCCTCTGGCTGACTCGCGTGTGGATGGAAGTGTCCACCGGTTCGGTCACTGCGTTGATCGGTGCGCCGCTGCTACTGTGGCTGCTGCCGCGTTTACGGAGCATTAGCGCGCCGGATATGAAGGTCAACGATCGTGTCGCGACTGAACGCCAACATGTGCTGGCGTTTGTCCTCGCGGGCGGCGTGCTGCTGTTGATGGCTGTGGTAGTGGCGCTGTCGTTTGGTCGTGATGCGCACGGCTGGACGTGGGCGAGCGGGGCGTTGCTTGAGGATTTGATGCCCTGGCGCTGGCCGCGAATTATGGCGGCGCTGTTTGCGGGCGTCATGCTGGCGGTGGCGGGCTGTATTATTCAGCGGCTGACCGGAAACCCGATGGCAAGCCCGGAAGTGCTGGGGATTAGCTCTGGCGCAGCGTTTGGCGTGGTGTTGATGCTGTTTCTGGTGCCGGGTAATGCCTTTGGCTGGCTGTTACCTGCAGGCAGTCTCGGGGCGGCGGTGACGCTGTTGATCATTATGATCTCCGCCGGACGCGGTGGATTTTCCCCACACCGCATGTTACTGGCGGGGATGGCGTTAAGTACCGCGTTCACCATGCTTTTGATGATGTTGCAGGCAAGTGGTGACCCGCGAATGGCGCAAGTGCTGACCTGGATTTCCGGTTCGACCTACAACGCGACCGATGCGCAGGTCTGGCGCACCGGAATTGTGATGGTGATTTTGCTGGCGATTACCCCGCTGTGCCGCCGCTGGCTGACCATTTTACCGCTGGGTGGTGATACCGCCCGAGCCGTAGGAATGGCGCTAACGCCGACGCGAATTGCGCTGCTGCTGTTAGCGGCTTGCCTGACGGCGACCGCGACGATGACTATTGGACCGTTGAGTTTTGTTGGTTTAATGGCACCGCATATTGCGCGGATGATGGGCTTTCGACGGACGATGCCGCACATCGTAATTTCGGCGCTGGTGGGTGGTTTACTGCTGGTGTTCGCTGACTGGTGTGGGCGGATGGTGCTGTTTCCATTCCAGATCCCGGCGGGGCTGCTGTCAACCTTTATCGGCGCGCCATATTTTATCTATTTGTTGAGAAAGCAGAGCCGTTAATTGAATGCCTCGCCCGGTGGGCGAGGCAAAATCATCACAACTTCGCAAACACCCGACGTGCAGCATCGATGGTGTTATTGATATCTTCCATGCTGTGCGCCACGGACATAAAGCCCGCTTCAAACGCTGATGGTGCCAGGTAAACACCTTCATCCAGCATCATATGGAAGAAATGCTTAAAGCGTTCCACGTCACAGGCCATCACATCCTGATAGCACGTCACGGACTCGGCGTCGGTAAAGAAAATACCGAACATGCCGCCAACGTGGTTAACGACCAGCGGAATTCCGGCTTCTTCTGCCGCTTCCAGCAGACCTTCTGCCAGACGTGATGTCAGCTCATCCAACGTTTCGTGAACGCCCGGCTGCGCGACTTCATTCAGACAGGCGAAACCGGCTGCCATCGCAATTGGGTTACCGGAAAGCGTACCCGCTTGATAGACCGGACCCGTCGGGGCCAGCGCATCCATTACATCACGACGACCACCGAATGCGCCTACCGGCATTCCACCGCCGATGATTTTGCCGAGGCAGGTTAAATCTGGCACTACGCCGTAATAATCCTGTGCACCAGCCAGTGCCACGCGGAAGCCAGTCATTACTTCATCGATGATCAGCAATGCGCCAAATTCGTCGCACAGCGCGCGCAGACCTGGCAGGAACTCTGGCAGCGGCGGAACACAGTTCATATTGCCTGCCACCGGCTCAACGATAATACAGGCAATCTCTTGCGGGTATTGCTCAAACGCGGCGCGTACAGAAGCCAGATCGTTATAAGTACAGGTTAAGGTATGTTTGGCGAAATCTGCCGGAACACCCGGCGAGTTTGGCTGGCCTAACGTGAGTGCGCCAGAACCGGCTTTCACCAGCAGGCAGTCAGCGTGACCGTGGTAACAACCTTCAAATTTAATGATTTTGTCGCGACCGGTAAAACCACGGGCCAGGCGGATGGCGCTCATCGTCGCTTCAGTGCCGGAGTTCACCATGCGCACCATATCCATGGTCGGGACCAGTTCGGTCACCAGTTGCGCCATTTTCACTTCCATTTCGGTCGGTGCACCAAAGCTTAAACCACGCTCGGCGGCTTCAATCACGGCATTGCGGATAGCCGGATGGTTATGGCCCAGCACCATCGGCCCCCAGGAACCGACATAATCGATATAGGCTTTGCCATCAACATCGTACAGATAAGCGCCGTCCGCTTTTTCGATAAACAGTGGAGTGCCGCCCACGCCAGTAAAGGCGCGAACAGGGGAGTTCACACCGCCAGGGATCAGCTCGCGCGCTGCGCTGTAAAGATTTTCAGACTTACTCATGGAGGGTTCCTGATTCGTAGAAAAAGTGAATGGCTGCTATTCTATGTTATTCATAACAAGTTAAATACTCGTCAAACATCAGGCTGCTTGTACTGGTGCAATCCTGATTTCTTAGAGTATAAAAGTTTTGTGCATTTGAAACATTACGCTTTGCAAAGGATTTTCATGGAACGTGCGAGTAAAATGCCGTCATCTTATTTGTATGACCAATAAGTGATCATTGGATGAAAACTGATACTCCCTCTTTAGAAACACCGCAGGCCGCGCGCCTGCGACGCAGACAACTGATTCGCCAACTTCTTGAGCGCGATAAAACCCCGTTAGCCATTTTGTTTATGGCGGCAGTCGTCGGCACGCTTGTCGGGCTGGCTGCGGTTGCTTTTGACAAAGGTGTCGCCTGGTTGCAGAACCAACGTATGGGGGCGCTGGTACATACTGCTGATAATTATCCGCTACTGTTAACCGTCGCTTTTCTCTGTTCGGCGGTGCTGGCGATGTTCGGCTACTTTTTGGTGCGCAAATACGCGCCCGAAGCAGGGGGATCGGGGATCCCGGAAATTGAAGGGGCGCTGGAAGATCAACGTCCTGTTCGCTGGTGGCGTGTATTGCCGGTGAAATTCTTTGGCGGGCTGGGGACACTCGGCGGAGGCATGGTGCTAGGGCGCGAAGGACCAACCGTGCAGATCGGCGGCAATATCGGTCGCATGGTGCTTGATATTTTCCGCCTGAAAGGTGATGAAGCTCGCCATACGCTGCTGGCAACCGGTGCTGCTGCGGGGCTGGCTGCGGCCTTTAACGCGCCGCTGGCGGGTATTTTGTTTATTATCGAAGAGATGCGTCCGCAGTTTCGCTATACGTTAATTTCGATTAAAGCGGTATTTATTGGCGTCATTATGTCGACCATTATGTACCGGATTTTTAATCATGAAGTTGCGTTGATTGACGTCGGTAAACTTTCTGATGCTCCGCTTAATACGCTGTGGCTTTATCTGATCCTCGGTATTATTTTTGGCATTTTCGGCCCTATTTTTAATAAATGGGTGCTGGGGATGCAGGATTTGCTGCACCGTGTGCACGGCGGCAATATTACCAAATGGGTACTGATGGGTGGTGCGATTGGCGGTCTGTGTGGATTGCTGGGGTTTGTGGCACCAGCAACGTCGAGCGGCGGTTTTAACCTGATTCCTATCGCTACCGCGGGGAATTTCAGCATGGGAATGCTGGTGTTTATCTTCGTCGCTCGGGTCATTACCACCTTACTCTGCTTCTCTTCCGGCGCGCCGGGCGGTATTTTTGCCCCGATGCTGGCGCTGGGTACTGTGCTGGGAACCGCTTTCGGAATGGTTGCCGTTGAGCTGTTTCCGCAATATCACCTGGAGGCGGGGACGTTTGCTATTGCCGGAATGGGGGCATTACTGGCGGCATCTATTCGCGCGCCGTTAACGGGGATCATTCTGGTTCTGGAGATGACCGATAACTACCAGCTCATTTTGCCAATGATTATTACCGGTCTTGGCGCAACACTATTAGCGCAATTTACCGGCGGGAAACCGCTATACTCGGCGATTCTTGCGCGCACGCTGGCAAAACAGGAAGCTATGCAACTGGCGCGAAGCAAGGCCGCATCAGCCAGCGAGAATACTTGAACGAAATACCAGGGTATTAGATAATGGCGATTATTATTGGGTTAGAATTTGCCCAATTGCCGATGTCGTTTGGAGCAAAATATGAGTGATGACGTAGCACTGCCGCTGGAGTTTACCGACGCAGCAGCCAACAAAGTTAAAAGCCTGATCGCTGACGAAGATAACCCGAATCTGAAATTACGCGTGTATATCACCGGTGGCGGTTGCAGCGGCTTCCAGTATGGTTTCACCTTTGATGATCAGGTGAACGAAGGCGATATGACCATCGAAAAACAGGGCGTTGGCCTGGTGGTTGATCCGATGAGCCTGCAATATCTGGTCGGCGGTTCCGTTGACTATACCGAAGGACTGGAAGGTTCTCGTTTCATCGTGACCAACCCGAACGCGAAAAGCACCTGCGGTTGCGGTTCTTCCTTTAGCATCTAATCTGTTGTTCATGTGCCGGATAAACTATCCGGCACATCTTCTCTCTTCAACGCCCATTCTCATCCAGCGCAAACGTCGGTAGCTTAAGATGCCAACGAATAGCCGCCAGCCGAATCAAGAGCGTCACGACCATGCCCATCATACTGGCTGTTTCCAGTGGTACGGAAAATGTGTAATAAGCCGTAGCGTGGACAATACCGCCGATAATACAGGCAGTTGCGTAGATTTCTGTACGTAAAATCATGGGGATTTCGCGGGCCAGAACATCACGAATGATCCCGCCGCCAACGCCAGTAATGACGCCCATACAAACCGCGATTAACGGACCGGCTTCCGCATTAAAGGCTTTATTCACGCCAATGCCGACAAACACCGCCAGACCAACGGCGTCCAGCACCGGCAACATCCATTTTGGTAAGCGTCTTGGCTGGCGCACCAGCACGATGGTCAGCATGCTGGTTACCATTGCAACGACCAGATCGGTGGGATCTTTCACCCAAAATACCGGGCCGTGATCCAGCGCCATGTCGCGAATTGTCCCGCCGCCTACAGCGGTAACCACGCCCAGTACCAGAACACCAAAAGGGTCCATACGCAATTTTCCGGCTAACAAAACGCCGGAGATGGCAAATACCGCTGTGCCGACTATATCCAGCCAATAGACGAGCATTGTTCAATCCCCACTGAGCACCTGAAAAGGTCAGGCACTAATCTACCTGTGAAAGCGCATTACAGAGCTGTTGTGCAGCGAGGATAATACGTGGGCTTGCACGTTCAAACCAGTCACTCGTGAGAGGAATAACGGGAATTTTGAGCTGTTCACCCCAGTATTGTTTGATTTTAGGAATTTGGTCCGGTCCGCCTGTAATGACAATCGCCTGTGGCGAGCGTGCTAACACCTGTTCGCGGCTAACTTGCGGCCAGGGAACCCGGCTGTCTTTAAAGATGTTTTCTCCGCCACAAACTTCGAGTACCTGGTTCTGAATCGACTCTTTTCCACTGGTAAATGGCGGATTAATGCCGAATTGCAGAAAAACACGTTTTTTAGGTTTATCAGCATATTGCGCTTTCAATTGCGCGTACTGATCCAGCAGGGATTGCGCGGCTTGTTCGGCCTTGTCTGGTTGCGGACTCCAGGGGGCCAGTTGACGTAACGCATTGGCAATTTGTTCAATGCTTGTCGCATCGACCCACATCACTTTTATTCCCAGCGAAGCCAGCTGGTCAACCTGCCGCTCGGCATTACCTCCACGCCAGGCAATCACCAGATCGGGTTTCAGCGCGACAATGCGTTCCAGATTCATCCCCTGCCAGGTGGAAACCTGCTCAATCTTTTGCGCTTGTGGAGGATAGTCGGAATAGCTGCTGACCCCAACCGGCGTGATCCCGGCGGCAAAGGCAAGTTCAGTGTTGGCGGGAGAAAGCGTGATGACGCGCGGCGCGGCGTTGAGCCACAGTGGCGCAAGAAAAGACAGGGCGACCAGCGCCCTGAACAGTGACTTAGCCATGTGCAAGTTTCTGCACCAGTGACTCAACCATCAGGCTGGACTGTTTAGCGGCAACAGCCAGGAACTCATCGAAGCTAAGATGAGACTGTTGATCGGCCACGTCGGAGATGGCGCGTACGACAACAAACGGGACGTTGAAATTGTGGCAGACATGGGCGATTGCCGTCGCTTCCATCTCTACAGCAATGGCCTGTGGGAAGGTGTGGCGGATTTTCGCCAGACCAACAGAACCGTTGATGAAAGCGTCGCCGCTAACAATCTGGCCACGTACAGCGTTAAGATTCAGTTCGGCAATGCAGGCCTCAGCGGCAGCGATCAGTTTATCGTCAGCTTTAAAGCCTGCCGGACAGCCTGGTAACTGACCGTATTCATAACCAAATGCCGTGACATCCGCGTCGTGATAACGTGCTTCGTCCGAGACAACGATATCGCCCACTTTCAGCGTTGGTGCCAGGCCACCGGCAGAACCGGTGTTAATAATCACATCTGGCTTGCAGTGTTCCAACAGCAGAGTGGCACCCAGCGCCGCAGCGACTTTACCGATGCCCGATTTCAGAAGCGCAACCTCGGTTCCATTCAGTTGGCCGGTATAGATTTCGCAACCGCCGAGACTGATAGTTTGACGGTTTTCGATTTTGTCACGCAGCAGCGTAACTTCTTCTTCCATTGCACCAATGATGCCGATTTTCATAGATTTACTCGCGATAAGCCCGATTTGAAGGCATAGTTTACCATGCGCTTACGGGGAAGCGTATTTCTCACGCGGGAGAGGACATGGCACAGATTGATTTCCGAAAAAAAATAAACTGGCATCGTCGTTACCGTTCACCGCAGGGCGTTAAAACCGAACATGAGATCCTGCGGATCTTCGAGAGCGATCGCGGGCGTATCATCAACTCTCCGGCAATTCGTCGTCTGCAACAAAAGACGCAGGTTTTTCCACTGGAGCGCAATGCCGCCGTGCGCACGCGTCTTACCCACTCGATGGAAGTCCAGCAGGTGGGGCGCTACATCGCCAAAGAAATTTTAAGCCGTCTGAAAGAGCTTAAATTGCTGGAAGCATACGGCCTGGATGAACTGACCGGACCTTTTGAAAGCATTGTTGAGATGTCATGCCTGATGCACGATATCGGCAATCCGCCGTTTGGTCATTTTGGCGAAGCAGCGATAAATGACTGGTTTCGCCAACGTTTGCACCCGGAAGATGCCGAAAGCCAGCCTCTGACTGACGATCGCTGCAGCGTGGCGGCACTACGTTTACGGGACGGGGAAGAACCGCTTAACGAGCTGCGGCGCAAGATTCGTCAGGACTTATGTCATTTTGAGGGGAATGCACAAGGCATTCGTCTGGTGCATACATTGATGCGGATGAATCTCACCTGGGCACAGGTTGGCGGTATTTTAAAATATACCCGTCCGGCGTGGTGGCGTGGCGAAACGCCTGAGACACATCACTATTTAATGAAAAAGCCGGGTTATTATCTTTCTGAAGAAGCCTATATTGCCCGGTTGCGTAAAGAACTTAATTTGGCGCTTTACAGTCGTTTTCCATTAACGTGGATTATGGAAGCTGCCGACGACATCTCCTATTGTGTGGCAGACCTTGAAGATGCGGTAGAGAAAAGAATATTTACCGTTGAGCAGCTTTATCATCATTTGCACGAAGCGTGGGGCCAGCATGAGAAAGGTTCGCTCTTTTCGCTGGTGGTTGAAAATGCCTGGGAAAAATCACGCTCAAATAGTTTAAGCCGCAGTACGGAAGATCAGTTTTTTATGTATTTACGGGTAAACACCCTAAATAAACTGGTACCCTACGCGGCACAACGATTTATTGATAATCTGCCTGCGATTTTCGCCGGAACGTTTAATCATGCATTATTGGAAGATGCCAGCGAATGCAGCGATCTTCTTAAGCTATATAAAAATGTCGCTGTAAAACATGTGTTTAGCCATCCGGATGTCGAGCAGCTTGAATTGCAGGGCTATCGGGTCATTAGCGGATTATTAGAGATTTATCGTCCTTTATTAAGCCTGTCGTTATCAGACTTTACTGAACTGGTAGAAAAAGAACGGGTGAAACGTTTCCCTATTGAATCGCGCTTATTCCACAAACTCTCGACGCGCCATCGGCTGGCCTATGTCGAGGCTGTCAGTAAATTACCGTCAGATTCTCCTGAGTTTCCGCTATGGGAATATTATTACCGTTGCCGCCTGTTGCAGGATTATATCAGCGGTATGACCGACCTCTATGCGTGGGATGAATACCGACGTCTGATGGCCGTAGAACAATAACCAGGCTTTTGTAAAGACGAACAATAAATTTTTACCTTTTGCAGAAACTTTAGTTCGGAACTTCGCGCTATAAAACGAATCTGAAGAACACAGCAATTTTGCGTTATCTGTTAATCGAGACTGAAATACATGAAAAAAACCACATTAGCACTGAGTGCACTGGCTCTGAGTTTAGGTTTGGCGTTATCTCCGCTCTCTGCAACGGCGGCTGAGACTTCTTCAGCAACGACAGCCCAGCAGATGCCAAGCCTTGCACCGATGCTCGAAAAGGTGATGCCTTCAGTGGTCAGCATTAACGTAGAAGGTAGCACAACCGTTAATACACCGCGTATGCCGCGTAATTTCCAGCAGTTCTTCGGTGATGATTCTCCGTTCTGCCAGGAAGGTTCTCCGTTCCAGAGCTCTCCGTTCTGCCAGGGGGGCCAGGGCGGTAATGGCGGCGGCCAGCAACAAAAATTCATGGCGCTGGGTTCCGGCGTCATCATTGATGCCGATAAAGGCTATGTCGTCACCAACAACCATGTTGTTGATAACGCGACGGTGATTAAAGTCCAGCTGAGCGATGGTCGTAAGTTCGACGCGAAGATGGTTGGCAAAGATCCGCGCTCTGATATCGCGCTGATCCAAATCCAGAACCCGAAAAACCTGACCGCAATTAAGATGGCGGATTCTGATGCACTGCGCGTGGGTGATTACACCGTAGCGATTGGTAACCCGTTTGGTCTGGGAGAGACGGTAACTTCCGGGATTGTCTCTGCGCTGGGGCGTAGCGGCCTGAATGCCGAAAACTACGAAAACTTCATCCAGACCGATGCAGCGATCAACCGTGGTAACTCCGGTGGTGCGCTGGTTAACCTGAACGGCGAACTGATCGGTATCAACACCGCGATCCTCGCACCGGACGGCGGCAACATCGGTATCGGTTTTGCTATCCCGAGTAACATGGTGAAAAACCTGACCTCGCAGATGGTGGAATACGGCCAGGTGAAACGCGGTGAGCTGGGTATTATGGGGACTGAGCTGAACTCCGAACTGGCGAAAGCGATGAAAGTTGACGCCCAGCGCGGTGCTTTCGTAAGCCAGGTTCTGCCTAATTCCTCCGCTGCAAAAGCGGGCATTAAAGCGGGTGATGTGATCACCTCACTGAACGGTAAGCCGATCAGCAGCTTTGCCGCACTGCGTGCTCAGGTGGGTACTATGCCGGTGGGCAGCCAACTGACCCTGGGCTTGCTGCGCGACGGTAAGCAGGTCAACGTGAATCTGGAACTGCAGCAGAGCAGCCAGAATCAGGTTGATTCCAGCTCCATCTTCAACGGCATTGAAGGTGCTGAGATGAGCAACAAAGGCAAAGATCAGGGCGTGGTAGTGAACAACGTGAAAACGGGCACTCCGGCTGCGCAGATCGGCCTGAAGAAAGGTGATGTGATTATTGGCGCGAACCAGCAGGCAGTGAAAAACATCGCTGAACTGCGTAAAGTTCTCGACAGCAAACCGTCTGTGCTGGCACTGAACATTCAGCGCGGCGACAGCACCATCTACCTGTTAATGCAGTAATCTCCCTCAACCCCTTCCTGAAAACGGGAAGGGGTTCTCCTTACAATCTGTGAACTTCACCACAACTCCATACATCTTCATCATCCTTTGGGCATTTGCACAATGCCGTACGTTACGTACTTCCTTATGCTAAGCCGTGCATAACGGAGGACTTATGGCTGGCTGGCATCTTGATACCAAAATGGCGCAGGATATCGTGGCACGTACCATGCGCATCATCGATACCAATATCAACGTAATGGATGCCCGCGGGCGAATTATCGGCAGCGGCGATCGTGAGCGTATTGGTGAATTGCACGAAGGTGCATTGCTGGTACTTTCACAGGGACGAGTCGTCGATATCGATGACGCGGTGGCACGCCATCTGCACGGTGTGCGGCAGGGGATTAATCTACCGTTACGGCTGGAAGGTGAAATTGTCGGCGTAATTGGCCTGACAGGTGAACCAGAGAATCTGCGTAAATATGGCGAACTGGTCTGCATGACGGCTGAAATGATGCTGGAACAGTCGCGGTTGATGCACCTGTTGGCGCAGGATAGCCGTTTGCGGGAAGAACTGGTGATGAACCTGATTCAGGCTGAGGAGAATACTCCCGCACTTACTGAATGGGCGCAACGGCTGGGGATCGATCTCAATCAACCGCGAGTAGTGGCTATTGTTGAGGTCGACAGCGGTCAGCTTGGCGTGGACAGCGCAATGGCGGAGTTACAACAACTGCAAAATGCGCTGACTACGCCCGAGCGTAATAATCTGGTGGCGATTGTCTCGCTGACCGAAATGGTGGTGTTGAAACCGGCGTTGAACTCTTTTGGGCGCTGGGATGCAGAAGATCATCGTAAGCGAGTTGAACAACTGATTACCCGCATGAAAGAGTATGGCCAGCTGCGTTTTCGCGTTTCGCTGGGCAACTATTTTACCGGTCCTGGCAGTATTGCCCGATCCTATCGTACGGCGAAAACGACGATGGTGGTGGGTAAACAGCGGATGCCAGAAAGTCGCTGCTATTTTTATCAGGATCTGATGTTACCTGTGTTACTCGACAGTTTGCGTGGCGACTGGCAGGCCAATGAACTGGCGCGACCGCTGGCGCGGCTGAAAGCGATGGACAATAATGGCTTGCTGCGACGAACGCTGGCGGCGTGGTTTCGCCACAATGTGCAACCGCTGGCTACGTCAAAGGCGCTGTTTATTCATCGTAATACTCTGGAGTATCGGCTTAATCGTATATCGGAACTGACCGGGCTTGATTTGGGTAATTTTGATGACAGGTTGCTGCTGTATGTGGCGTTGCAGCTGGATGAAGAGCGGTAGGTTATGCGTTAAGGTCGAGGCGGCGCTGGCTCATTCCCCTCAGCCCGAAGGGTAGAGGGGAATGTCCGAGTTAACCGTCAGTTCGGCATTATTTACGCGTTAGTTTTTCCAGATCGGCTTCAATCTCGCTGATCTTATTGGTTACGACTGACTCCAGGTGACGTAAGTCGTCGAGGATCTTACGCTTAAGATCAACTTCGCTGCGGTCACGCTGGCAGATTTGATCAAGCTCATCAATGATATACCGTAGATTCGGGCTGATTTCCTGGACTTCTTTATAACCCTGACCCACACCATCAGCGACGACCGTTTTACGCTGACGCGGATATTTAAACTTAACGCTCTTGGCGAAAAACTCGCCTTTGTCTTTCTGGAAATAGATTTTCAGAATATCGTTGTTGGCTTCCTGCCGGAGGCTGTAACGATCAATTTCTTCAGGATTGGTAATACCCAGACTTTTCAGATTGTCGTACATAGCGTTACCTCAAAATGAGTCAGTAAATTGTGCTTATTTTAGCATTTGGCCTGGCCCGCCCGGCTCGACTGTGATCGCAGAAAGCCTTTTTCTTCCAGACTTCTATCATGGCGTAAAAATCAAAAAATTACCTGCTTTATTGTGGCGATATTCCATGGGATGGATTAACACATTTATCTTCGTTTTGCGAATTACATGACAGTCCGAAACAAGATGAAAAAGTATTTAAAAAAGGGGGGAAGAAGAATGAGTAGGACGAATTATTCTGAGCCAGAAAGCATACGGGCAGCATCATGCTGCCCGTATATGTACTCTTAATCGATGGTACGCAGCAGTTCGTTAATGCCGACTTTGCCGCGAGTTTTCGCGTCAACTTTCTTAACGATAACCGCACAGTAGAGGCTGTATTTGCCATCTTTCGACGGCAGATTACCTGAAACAACCACAGACCCCGCCGGAACGCGACCGTAGTGGATTTCGCCGGTTTCACGGTCGTAAATACGGGTGCTCTGACCAATGTATACGCCCATAGAGATGACGGAACCTTCTTCGACAATCACCCCTTCAACCACTTCGGAGCGTGCGCCAATGAAGCAGTTATCTTCAATAATGGTCGGGTTAGCCTGCAGCGGCTCCAGCACGCCGCCGATGCCCACGCCACCGGAAAGGTGGACGTTTTTACCAATCTGCGCACAAGAACCGACGGTCGCCCAGGTATCAACCATCGTGCCTTCATCAACATATGCGCCGATGTTGACGTAAGACGGCATCAGCACGGTGTTACGGGCAATAAATGCACCCTGACGTACCGCCGCTGGTGGCACAACGCGGAAGCCTTCTTTCTGAAAACGCGCTTCGTCGTAGTCGGCGAATTTCATCGGCACTTTATCGAAGTAGCGGCTTTCTGCCCCTTCGATCACCTGATTATCATTAATACGGAAAGAGAGCAGCACCGCTTTTTTCAACCACTGATGCGTCACCCACTGACCGTCAATTTTTTCCGCTACACGCAGTGCGCCGGAATCCAGCAGGGCGATCACCTGATTTACCGCTTCGCGGGTTACGGTGTCTGCATTGGCTGGCGTGATCTCGGCACGGCGTTCAAAAGCGGTTTCAATAATGTTCTGTAACTGCTGCATTGTTAAACTCTTTTCATATCAGTAAACACATCACCCTTTATCGTTTGGATTGAGGGCCTCTGTCAACCGCTGATGCACTTCCTGCTGCAACTCGTTATTAAGTGCACGCCGGTCAGCGGTGGCAATTATGAATAAATCTTCTACTCGCTCGCCAATGGTTGTAATTCGGGCACCATGAAGCGAAATTCCCAGATCGGCAAAAATTTTCCCGACTCTCGCCAGCAGTCCTGGCTGGTCGAGCGCGATAAGCTCAAGGAACGATTTGCGGTCGGTATGGGTCGGCAAAAACGTTACTTCGGTTTCAACAGTAAAATGGCGTAATTTGGCGGGTTGGCGACGGGGCTGCGGTGGCTGCCAGCTACTTTGCGTCAGTACTTGCTCCAGACCAAACCGAATAACCTCATGACGATCTGCGGACAGCGGGCTGCCATCGGGTTCCAGCACGATAAAGGTATCCATCGCCATACCGTCGCGAGTGGTGAAAATTTGTGCGTCGTGAACACTTAAATTGCGGCGGTCTAATTCGGCACAGACGGCGGCAAACAGATAGGGGCGGTCCGGGCTCCAGATAAAAATCTCGGTGCCTCCACGCGTAGCCTGCGGGCTAAGCAATACCAGCGGTTTGCTTAAATCATGCTGTAATAAATGGCGGGCATGCCAGGCCAGTTGATTTGGGCTATGGCGGACAAAATAGTTAGCACGACAGCGTGACCAAATTTGGTGCAGCGCCTCTTCGTCGATGTTATCCATGCGCAGTAGTGCCAGTGCCTGGAGTTGGTGATGGCGAACCCGTTCGCGCATATCCGGCGTGTTTTGCATTCCGCGTCGTAGCTGCTTTTCGGTGGCAAAATAGAGTTCGCGCAACAGACTTTGCTTCCAGCTATTCCACAGCGTTTCGTTGGTGGCGCAAATGTCAGCCACTGTCAGGCATACCAGATAGCGCAGACGATTTTCCGTTTGAACTTCTTCGGCAAACTGCTTGATGACTTCAGGGTCCTGAATATCGCGGCGTTGTGCTGTCACCGACATCAGCAAGTGCTGGCGAACCAGCCAGGCAACCAGCTGTGTTTCGCGTGAGTTCAGCCCGTGGAGTTCTGCAAAATGCACTACATCCTGAGCACCGAGAATGGAGTGGTCGCCGCCGCGTCCTTTGGCGATATCGTGAAACAGCGCGGCGATGAAAATCAGCTCAGTTGACGGCAGGCGCGGCCAGACGTCCACACACAACGGATGGCGCTGGCGCGTTTCTTCACTGGCAAAACTCTCCAGTTTCAGCATCACGCGGATAGTATGTTCATCCACCGTGTAGGCGTGGAACAGATCAAACTGCATCTGCCCGACGATATGCGACCATTGCGGCATATACGCGCCGAGCACGCTATGGCGATGCATTGGCAATAGCCCGCGCCGCACCGCTCCGGGGTGACGCAGAATGCTCAAAAACAGTTTTCGTGCTTCCGGAATATTACACAGCGGTTGTTGCAGATGGCGACGGGCATGGCGTAACTGGCGCAGCGTGGTGGAGTAAATGCCGGTGATCGCACTGTTGCGCACCATGGTGTAGAACATACGCAAGATGGCTTCCGGCTGGCGCATAAATAGTGTTTCATCACGCAGGTCGATTAGCGTACCGCGTAGCTGAAACTCATCGTCGATTGGACGTGGTTTTTCGTCGGCGGGAAGGGCGAGGATGGCTTCATCGAACAGTTGCAGCAGCATCTGGTTGAGTTCACTGACGCGGCGTGTAACGCGGAAGTAATCCTTCATCATCCGCTCGACCGGTTCGTTGCCTTCACCACTGTAATTCAGACGCTGAGCGACGCTAAGTTGGCGATCGAATAACAGACGATTATCGTAACGGCTGACGACCAGATGCAGGGCAAAGCGAATACGCCACAGTATATGCAGACATTCGTTTAATTCCGCCCGCTCCGCTGAGGTTAAGAAGCCAAACCCGACCATTTCATCCAGCGATGTTGCGCCAAAATGACGGCGGGCCACCCATTGCAGAGTGTGAATATCGCGCAAGCCGCCAGGGCTACTTTTGATGTCTGGTTCAAGGTTGTAGCTGGTGCCATGGTAACGCTGATGGCGCTGGTTCTGTTCTTCAACTTTCGCCGCGTAGAACTTGTCGGAAGGCCAGAATCCTTCGCTAAAAATATGTTTTTGCAGTTCGAGGAAGAGCGCAACATCGCCAATTAATAAGCGGGATTCGATTAAATTGGTGGCGACGGTTAAATCCGATAACCCTTCCAGCATGCACTCTTCAAGCGTGCGCACACTATGACCGACTTCCAGCTTTACATCCCAGAGCAGCGTTAACAGCTCGCCCACTTTTTGCGCCTGATCGTCCGGGAGCTTTTTACGGCTTAAAATCAGTAAATCGATGTCAGAAAGTGGATGCAGCTCGCCACGACCGTAGCCACCGACGGCGACCAATGCCAGGTCGGCAATCTGGCTGAATCCCGCTTCAATCCATAATCGTTGCAGGAGCTGGTCGATAAACTCGGTGCGCGCCTCAATCAACTGTTCTGCAGAGATCCCATTGTCAAAGGCATCACCCAGCCAACGCTGGAAAGTATCGATATGGGCTTTTATCCCACCGACGGTTAATTCATCACGGGGCCAGACGCATGGATTTTGCGGTTGACCGGGCAGGGTGGGGAGAGCGGTGTTTGCGTACTGTTCTGGAAGGGTATTCATTGTGCGCCACCCATAAGATTAAATTATCGCATTAAAAAAGCCGGCATTCGCCGGCTTCATCTTATTCGTCGTGCGAGATTATCGCCGGGATGGTGTCATCCTTGCGTAGCGTCAAAATTTCGCAGCCGTTATCAGTCACCACAATAGTATGCTCATATTGTGCAGACAAGCTGCGATCTTTGGTTTTTACCGTCCAGCCATCTTTCATGGTGCGGATCTCTTTTTTACCCGCGTTGACCATTGGCTCAATGGTGAACGTCATCCCCGGTTTCAGCACGACGTTGGTTTCACGGGAGTCATAGTGCAGCACCTGCGGTTCTTCATGGAAGCCGCGACCAATACCGTGTCCACAATATTCACGAACGACGGAGAAGCCTTCTGCTTCGACAAACTTCTGAATCGCCGCACCGATTTCGCGCAGGTTAATGCCTGGTTTGACCATGCGCAGCGCCAGGTACAGGCTTTCTTGCGTGATGCGGCACAGACGTTCGCCCATGATGGTCGGCTTACCGACGATAAACATTTTCGAGGTATCGCCGTGGAAACCATCTTTGATTACGGTGACATCAATGTTAACGATATCGCCATCTTTCAGCAGCTTAGCATCGTCCGGGATACCGTGGCACACCACTTCATTAATAGAGATGCAAACGGATTTCGGATAGCCGTGATAGCCGAGGCAGGCAGAAACCGCGTGTTGTTCATTAACAATGTAATCATTACAGATGCGATCCAGCTCGCCGGTGCTGACGCCCGGTTTAACATACGGTTCGATCATCTCCAGCACTTCGGCAGCCAGTCGGCCAGCGACGCGCATTTTTTCGATATCTTCTGGGGTCTTGATTGAGATAGCCATTAATTCTGTCCATCAGCGTCGGTGATACCGACAATATATATGTAAGTGCCGTCAATGGTATCACACCCGGGCAAATTGAGAATCATTCTGAATTTCGCCAAACGTGCCACTGAAGGTTTTCTATAATAGAAAATTCGACATCTGATGCTGTACACAGCGCCAACAATTATTGGTGTCCATGACGTATTTGTGGTATAAAGCGCGCCGGACTTCCGATCCATTTCGTATACACAGACTGGACGGAAGCGACAATCTCACTTTGTGTAACAACACACACGTATCGGCACATATTCCGGGGTGCCCTTTGGGGTCGGTAATATGGGATACGTGGAGGCATAACCCCAACTTTTATATAGAGGTTTTAATCATGGCAACTGTTTCCATGCGCGACATGCTCAAGGCTGGTGTTCACTTCGGTCACCAGACCCGTTACTGGAACCCGAAAATGAAGCCGTTCATCTTCGGTGCGCGTAACAAAGTTCACATCATCAACCTTGAGAAAACTGTACCGATGTTCAACGAAGCTCTGGCTGAACTGAACAAGATTGCTTCTCGCAAAGGTAAAATCCTTTTCGTTGGTACTAAACGCGCTGCAAGCGAAGCGGTGAAAGACGCTGCTCTGAGCTGCGACCAGTTCTTCGTGAACCATCGCTGGCTGGGCGGTATGCTGACTAACTGGAAAACCGTTCGTCAGTCCATCAAACGTCTGAAAGACCTGGAAACTCAGTCTCAGGACGGTACTTTCGAAAAGCTGACCAAGAAAGAAGCGCTGATGCGCACTCGTGAGCTGGAGAAACTGGAAAACAGCCTGGGCGGTATCAAAGACATGGGCGGTCTGCCGGACGCTCTGTTTGTAATCGATGCTGACCACGAACACATTGCTATCAAAGAAGCAAACAACCTGGGTATTCCGGTATTTGCTATCGTTGATACCAACTCTGATCCGGACGGTGTTGACTTCGTTATCCCGGGTAACGACGACGCAATCCGTGCTGTGACCCTGTACCTGGGCGCTGTTGCTGCAACCGTACGTGAAGGCCGTTCTCAGGATCTGGCTTCCCAGGCGGAAGAAAGCTTCGTAGAAGCTGAGTAATAAGGCTTGATAACTCCCCCAAAATAGTTCGAGTTGCAGAAAGGCGGCAAGCTCGAGAATTCCCGGGAGCTTACATCAGTAAGTGACCGGGATGAGCGAGCGAAGATAACGCATCTGCGGCGCGAAATATGAAGGGGGAGAGCCCTTATAGACCAGGTAGTACACGTTTGGTTAGGGGGCCTGCATATGGCCCCCTTTTTCACTTTTATATCTGTGCGGTTTAATGCCGGGCAGATCACATCTCCGAGGATTTTAGAATGGCTGAAATTACCGCATCCCTGGTAAAAGAGCTGCGTGAGCGTACTGGCGCAGGCATGATGGATTGCAAAAAAGCACTGACTGAAGCTAACGGCGACATCGAGCTGGCAATCGAAAACATGCGTAAGTCCGGTGCTATTAAAGCAGCGAAAAAAGCAGGCAACGTTGCTGCTGACGGCGTGATCAAAACCAAAATCGACGGCAACTACGGCATCATTCTGGAAGTTAACTGCCAGACTGACTTCGTTGCAAAAGACGCTGGTTTCCAGGCGTTCGCAGACAAAGTTCTGGACGCAGCTGTTGCTGGCAAAATCACTGACGTTGAAGTTCTGAAAGCACAGTTCGAAGAAGAACGTGTTGCGCTGGTAGCGAAAATTGGTGAAAACATCAACATTCGCCGCGTTGCTGCGCTGGAAGGCGACGTTCTGGGTTCTTATCAGCACGGTGCGCGTATCGGCGTTCTGGTTGCTGCTAAAGGCGCTGACGAAGAGCTGGTTAAACACATCGCTATGCACGTTGCTGCAAGCAAGCCAGAATTCATCAAACCAGAAGACGTATCCGCTGAAGTGGTAGAAAAAGAATACCAGGTACAGCTGGATATCGCGATGCAGTCTGGTAAGCCGAAAGAAATCGCAGAGAAAATGGTTGAAGGCCGCATGAAGAAATTCACCGGCGAAGTTTCTCTGACCGGTCAGCCGTTCGTTATGGAACCAAGCAAAACTGTTGGTCAGCTGCTGAAAGAGCATAACGCTGAAGTGACTGGCTTCATCCGCTTCGAAGTGGGTGAAGGCATCGAGAAAGTTGAGACTGACTTTGCAGCAGAAGTTGCTGCGATGTCCAAGCAGTCTTAATTATCAAAAAGGAGCCGCCTGAGGGCGGCTTCTTTTTGTGCCCATCTTGTAAATTCAGCTAACCCTTGTGGGGCTGCGCTGAAAAGCGACGTACAATGTCGCTAGTATTAATTCATTTCAATCGTTGACAGTCTCAGGAAAGAAACATGGCTACCAATGCAAAACCCGTCTATAAACGCATTCTGCTTAAGTTGAGTGGCGAAGCTCTGCAGGGCACTGAAGGCTTCGGTATTGATGCAAGCATACTGGATCGTATGGCTCAGGAAATCAAAGAACTGGTTGAACTGGGTATTCAGGTTGGTGTGGTGATTGGTGGGGGTAACCTGTTCCGTGGCGCTGGTCTGGCGAAAGCGGGTATGAACCGCGTTGTGGGCGACCACATGGGGATGCTGGCGACCGTAATGAACGGCCTGGCAATGCGTGATGCACTGCACCGCGCCTATGTGAACGCTCGTCTGATGTCCGCTATTCCATTGAATGGCGTGTGCGACAGCTACAGCTGGGCAGAAGCTATCAGCCTGTTGCGCAACAACCGTGTGGTGATCCTCTCCGCCGGTACAGGTAACCCGTTCTTTACCACCGACTCAGCAGCTTGCCTGCGTGGTATCGAAATTGAAGCCGATGTGGTGCTGAAAGCAACCAAAGTTGACGGCGTGTTTACCGCTGATCCGGCGAAAGATCCAACCGCAACCATGTACGAGCAACTGACTTACAGCGAAGTGCTGGAAAAAGAGCTGAAAGTCATGGACTTGGCGGCCTTCACGCTGGCTCGTGACCATAAATTACCGATTCGTGTTTTCAATATGAACAAACCGGGTGCGCTGCGCCGTGTGGTAATGGGTGAAAAAGAAGGGACTTTAATCACGGAATAATTCCCGTGATGGATAAATAAGGGTAAGATTCCGCGTAAGTATCGCGGGGGCGTAAGTCTGGTTATAAGGCGTTATTGTTGCAGGCAGTTTGGTCACGGCCAGCGCGCAGCAACCGGAGCGTACAAAAGTACGTGAGGATGGCGAGTACTGCTCGGGGCCAAAATGGCAAATAAAATAGCCTAATAATCCAGACGATTACCCGTAATATGTTTAATCAGGGCTATACTTAGCACACTTCCACTGTGTGTGACTGTCTGGTCTGACTGAGACAAGTTTTCAAGGATTCGTAACGTGATTAGCGATATCAGAAAAGATGCTGAAGTACGCATGGACAAATGCGTAGAAGCGTTCAAAACCCAAATCAGCAAAATACGCACGGGTCGTGCTTCTCCCAGCCTGCTGGATGGCATTGTCGTGGAATATTACGGCACGCCGACGCCGCTGCGTCAGCTGGCAAGCGTAACGGTAGAAGATTCCCGTACTCTGAAAATCAACGTGTTTGATCGTTCAATGTCTCCGGCCGTTGAAAAAGCGATTATGGCGTCCGATCTTGGCCTGAACCCGAACTCTGCGGGTAGCGACATCCGTGTTCCGCTGCCGCCGCTGACGGAAGAACGTCGTAAAGATCTGACCAAAATCGTTCGTGGTGAAGCAGAACAAGCGCGTGTTGCAGTACGTAACGTGCGTCGTGACGCGAACGACAAAGTGAAAGCACTGTTGAAAGATAAAGAGATCAGCGAAGACGACGATCGCCGTTCTCAGGACGATGTACAGAAACTGACTGATGCTGCAATCAAGAAAATTGAAGCGGCGCTGGCAGACAAAGAAGCAGAACTGATGCAGTTCTGATTTCTTGAACGACAAAAACGCCGCTCAGTAGATCCTTGCGGATCGGCTGGCGGCGTTTTGCTTTTTATTCTGTCTCAACTCTGGATGTTTCATGAAGCAACTCACCATTCTGGGCTCGACCGGCTCGATTGGTTGCAGCACGCTGGACGTGGTGCGCCATAATCCCGAACACTTCCGCGTAGTTGCGCTGGTGGCAGGCAAAAATGTCACTCGCATGGTAGAACAGTGCCTGGAATTCTCTCCCCGCTATGCCGTAATGGACGATGAAGCGAGTGCGAAACTTCTTAAAACGATGCTACAGCAACAGGGTAGCCGCACCGAAGTCTTAAGTGGGCAACAAGCCGCTTGCGATATGGCAGCGCTTGAGGATGTTGATCAGGTGATGGCAGCCATTGTTGGCGCTGCTGGGCTGTTACCTACGCTTGCTGCGATCCGCGCGGGTAAAACCATTTTGCTGGCCAATAAAGAATCACTGGTTACCTGCGGACGTCTGTTTATGGACGCCGTAAAGCAGAGCAAAGCGCAATTGTTACCGGTCGATAGCGAACATAACGCCATTTTTCAGAGTTTACCGCAACCTATCCAGCATAATCTGGGATACGCTGACCTTGAGCAAAATGGCGTGGTGTCCATTTTACTTACCGGGTCTGGTGGCCCTTTCCGTGAGACGCCATTGCGCGATTTGGCAACAATGACGCCGGATCAAGCCTGCCGTCATCCGAACTGGTCGATGGGGCGTAAAATTTCTGTCGATTCGGCTACCATGATGAACAAAGGTCTGGAATACATTGAAGCGCGTTGGCTGTTTAACGCCAGCGCCAGCCAGATGGAAGTGCTGATTCACCCGCAGTCAGTGATTCACTCAATGGTGCGCTATCAGGACGGCAGTGTTCTGGCGCAGCTGGGGGAACCGGATATGCGTACGCCAATTGCCCACACCATGGCATGGCCGAATCGCGTGAACTCTGGCGTGAAGCCGCTCGATTTTTGCAAACTAAGTGCGTTGACATTTGCCGCACCGGATTATGATCGTTATCCATGCCTGAAACTGGCGATGGAGGCGTTCGAACAAGGTCAGGCAGCGACGACAGCATTGAATGCCGCAAACGAAATCACCGTTGCTGCTTTTCTTGCGCAACAAATCCGCTTTACGGATATCGCTGCGTTGAATTTATCCGTACTGGAAAAAATGGATATGCGCGAACCACAATGTGTGGACGATGTGTTATCTGTTGATGCGAACGCGCGTGAAGTCGCCAGAAAAGAGGTGATGCGTCTCGCAAGCTGAGGATAATCCGGCTACAGAGAGTCGCGCTATTTGTTAGCGTAGGGCTTCAGTGATATAGTCTGCGCCATCTGATCGTAAGTAGTTGGCTTTATAAGGTCAGGTATGCCGTGGTTTTACACGGCTTTTTTTTGTATAGGCTTCAGTATTCCTGAGTACCGTAAACCCTGTCAGGGAATAAAAAACGCGTGATGTTGTCTGCTACTCAACCACTTAGCGAAAAATTGCCAGCGCATGGCTGCCGTCATGTTGCGATCATTATGGACGGCAATGGTCGCTGGGCAAAAAAGCAAGGGAAGATTCGTGCCTTTGGGCATAAAGCCGGGGCAAAATCCGTCCGCCGGGCTGTCTCTTTTGCGGCCAACAACGGTATTGAGGCGTTAACGCTGTATGCCTTTAGTAGTGAAAACTGGAACCGACCAGCGCAGGAAGTCAGTGCGTTAATGGAACTGTTTGTGTGGGCGCTCGATAGCGAAGTAAAAAGTCTGCACCGACATAACGTGCGTCTGCGTATTATTGGCGATACCAGTCGCTTTAACTCGCGTTTGCAAGAACGTATTCGTAAATCTGAAGCGCTAACAGCCGGGAATACCGGTCTGACGCTGAATATTGCGGCGAACTACGGTGGACGTTGGGATATAGTCCAGGGAGTCAGGCAACTGGCTGAAAAGGTGCAGCAAGGAAACCTGCAACCAGATCAGATAGATGAAGAGATGCTAAACCAGCATGTCTGTATGCATGAACTGGCCCCTGTAGATTTAGTAATTAGGACTGGGGGGGAGCATCGCATTAGTAACTTTTTGCTTTGGCAAATTGCCTATGCCGAACTTTACTTTACAGATGTTCTCTGGCCCGATTTCGATGAACAAGACTTTGAAGGGGCGTTAAATGCCTTTGCTAATCGAGAGCGTCGTTTCGGCGGCACCGAGCCCGGTGATGAAACAGCCTGATGGGGGTCGCTTTTGCTGAAGTATCGCCTGATATCTGCTTTTGTGTTAATACCCGTCGTCATCGCGGCGTTGTTTCTGTTGCCGCCGGTGGGGTTCGCCATCGTAACGCTGGTGGTCTGCATGCTGGCAGCGTGGGAATGGGGACAGCTTAGCGGTTTTACCACTCGTTCGCAGCGAGTATGGTTGGCGGTGTTATGCGGGTTATTGTTGGCGCTGATGCTTTTTCTGTTGCCGGAATATCACCGAAATATTCATCAACCGCTGGTTGAAATCTCACTTTGGGCTTCGCTGGGTTGGTGGATTGTCGCGCTATTGCTGGTGCTGTTTTACCCAGGTTCCGCAGCAATCTGGCGTAACTCTAAAACATTGCGCCTTATTTTTGGCGTGCTAACCATTGTTCCCTTCTTCTGGGGCATGCTGGCGTTACGGGCCTGGCACTATGACGAGAATCATTACAGTGGCGCAATATGGCTGCTCTATGTCATGATCCTGGTATGGGGCGCTGACTCCGGCGCATATATGTTTGGCAAATTGTTTGGTAAACATAAGCTGGCACCGAAGGTTTCTCCGGGTAAAACCTGGCAAGGCTTTATAGGTGGACTAGCGACCGCAGCGGTAATCTCATGGGGTTATGGCATGTGGGCGAATCTCGACGTCGCTCCCGTCACCTTACTCATTTGCTCTATTGTCGCAGCGTTAGCCTCAGTGCTCGGCGATCTGACCGAGAGTATGTTTAAGCGTGAAGCAGGAATTAAGGACAGCGGTCATTTAATTCCAGGACACGGTGGTATTTTAGATCGTATTGATAGCCTGACGGCTGCGGTACCGGTCTTTGCTTGCTTGTTGTTACTGGTATTCAGGACGCTTTAACGGAAGGTAATATGCTGAGTTTTCTCTGGGATTTGGCTTCGTTCATCGTTGCACTGGGTGTACTTATCACCGTGCATGAATTTGGTCATTTCTGGGTTGCCCGGCGTTGTGGTGTTCGCGTTGAGCGTTTCTCAATAGGGTTTGGTAAGGCGCTCTGGCGGCGAACTGATAAGCTCGGCACCGAATATGTTATCGCCCTGATCCCGCTGGGCGGTTATGTCAAAATGCTGGATGAGCGCGCAGAACCGGTCGTTCCGGAACTCCGCTACCATGCCTTCAATAATAAATCTGTTGGCCAACGAGCGGCGATTATTGCCGCAGGTCCGGTTGCAAACTTCATTTTTGCTATCTTAGCCTACTGGCTGGTTTTTATTATTGGTGTGCCTGGCGTACGTCCGGTGGTTGGTGAAATAGCAGCCAATTCGATAGCTGCGGAAGCACAAATTGCACCAGGTACGGAACTAAAAGCCGTAGATGGTATCGAAACGCCTGATTGGGATGCCGTGCGTTTGCAGTTGGTCGATAAAATTGGCGATGAAAGCACCACCATTACAGTAGCGCCATTTGGCAGCGACCAACGGCGGGATGTAAAGCTCGATTTACGTCACTGGGCGTTTGAGCCTGATAAAGAAGATCCGGTATCTTCGCTGGGGATTCGTCCTCGTGGGCCGCAAATTGAACCTGTACTGGAAAATGTGCAGCCAAACTCGGCGGCAAGCAAGGCAGGTTTGCAAGCAGGCGACAGGATCGTTAAAGTCGATGGTCAGCCCTTAACGCAGTGGGTGACCTTTGTGATGCTTGTCCGGGATAACCCGGGTAAATCCTTAGCGTTAGAAATCGAAAGGCAGGGGAGTCCCTTGTCTTTGACATTAATCCCGGAGAGTAAACCGGGTAATGGTAAAGCGATTGGTTTTGTCGGTATTGAGCCGAAAGTCATTCCTTTGCCAGATGAGTATAAAGTTGTACGCCAGTATGGGCCGTTCAACGCCATCGTCGAAGCCACGGACAAAACGTGGCAGCTGATGAAGCTGACGGTCAGTATGCTGGGAAAATTGATCACCGGTGATGTGAAACTGAACAACCTCAGTGGGCCGATCTCTATCGCCAAGGGGGCTGGGATGACAGCGGAACTCGGGGTAGTTTATTACCTGCCGTTTCTTGCGCTTATTAGCGTGAACTTAGGGATAATTAACCTGTTTCCGTTGCCCGTACTAGACGGGGGGCATCTGCTGTTCCTTGCGATCGAAAAGATCAAGGGCGGACCGGTATCCGAGCGGGTTCAAGACTTTTGTTATCGCATTGGCTCGATTCTGCTGGTGCTGTTAATGGGGCTTGCACTTTTCAATGATTTCTCTCGGTTATGAGAGTTAGTTAGGAAGAACGCATAATAACGATGGCGATGAAAAAGTTGCTCATAGCGTCGCTGCTGTTTAGCAGCGCCACCGTATACGGTGCTGAAGGGTTCGTAGTGAAAGATATTCATTTCGAAGGCCTTCAGCGTGTCGCCGTTGGTGCGGCCCTCCTCAGTATGCCGGTGCGCACAGGCGACACGGTTAATGATGAAGATATCAGTAATACCATTCGCGCTCTGTTTGCTACCGGCAACTTTGAGGATGTTCGCGTCCTTCGTGATGGTGATACCCTTCTGGTTCAGGTAAAAGAACGTCCGACCATTGCCAGCATTACTTTCTCCGGTAACAAATCGGTGAAAGATGACATGCTGAAGCAAAACCTCGAGGCTTCTGGTGTGCGTGTGGGCGAATCCCTCGATCGCACCACCATTGCCGATATCGAGAAAGGTCTGGAAGACTTCTACTACAGCGTCGGTAAATATAGCGCCAGCGTTAAAGCTGTCGTGACCCCGCTGCCGCGCAACCGTGTTGACCTAAAACTGGTGTTCCAGGAAGGTGTGTCAGCTGAAATCCAGCAAATTAACATTGTTGGTAACCATGCTTTCACCACCGACGAACTGATCTCTCATTTCCAACTGCGTGACGAAGTGCCGTGGTGGAACGTGGTAGGCGATCGTAAATACCAGAAACAGAAACTGGCGGGCGACCTTGAAACCCTGCGCAGCTACTATCTGGATCGCGGTTATGCCCGTTTCAACATCGACTCTACCCAGGTCAGTCTGACGCCAGATAAAAAAGGTATTTACGTCACGGTGAACATTACCGAAGGCGATCAGTACAAGCTTTCTGGCGTTGAAGTGAGCGGCAACCTTGCCGGGCACTCCGCTGAAATTGAGCAGCTGACTAAGATCGAGCCGGGCGAGCTGTATAACGGCACCAAAGTGACCAAGATGGAAGATGACATCAAAAAGCTTCTCGGTCGCTATGGTTATGCCTATCCGCGCGTACAGTCGATGCCTGAAATTAACGATGCCGACAAAACCGTTAAATTACGCGTGAACGTTGATGCGGGTAACCGTTTCTACGTGCGTAAGATCCGTTTTGAAGGTAACGATACCTCGAAAGATGCCGTCCTGCGTCGCGAAATGCGTCAGATGGAAGGTGCATGGCTGGGAAGCGATCTGGTCGATCAGGGTAAGGAGCGTCTGAATCGTCTGGGCTTCTTTGAAACTGTCGATACCGATACCCAACGTGTTCCAGGTAGCCCGGACCAGGTAGATGTCGTCTACAAGGTAAAAGAGCGCAACACCGGTAGCTTCAACTTTGGTATTGGTTACGGTACTGAAAGTGGCGTGAGCTTCCAGGCTGGTGTGCAGCAGGATAACTGGTTAGGTACAGGTTATGCTGTTGGTATCAACGGGACCAAAAACGATTACCAGACCTATGCTGAACTGTCGGTAACCAACCCGTACTTCACTGTAGATGGTGTAAGCCTCGGTGGTCGTCTCTTCTATAATGACTTCCAGGCAGATGACGCCGACCTGTCCGACTATACCAACAAGAGTTATGGTACAGACGTGACGTTGGGCTTCCCGATCAACGAATATAACTCGCTGCGTGCAGGTCTGGGTTATGTACATAACTCCCTGTCCAACATGCAGCCTCAGGTTGCGATGTGGCGTTATCTGTACTCTATGGGTGAACATCCGAGCACCTCTGATCAGGATAATAGCTTCAAAACGGACGACTTCACGTTCAACTATGGTTGGACCTATAACAAGCTTGACCGTGGTTACTTCCCGACAGATGGTTCACGTGTCAACCTGACCGGTAAAGTGACCATTCCTGGATCGGATAACGAATACTACAAAGTGACGTTAGACACGGCGACTTATGTGCCGATCGATGACGATCACAAATGGGTTGTTCTGGGGCGTACCCGCTGGGGTTATGGTGATGGTTTAGGCGGCAAAGAGATGCCGTTCTACGAGAACTTCTATGCCGGTGGTTCCAGCACCGTGCGTGGCTTCCAGTCCAATACAATTGGTCCGAAAGCAGTTTACTTCCCGCATCAGGCCAGTAATTATGATCCGGACTATGATTACGAATGTGCGACTCAGGACGGCGCGAAAGACCTGTGTAAATCGGATGATGCTGTAGGCGGTAACGCCATGGCGGTTGCCAGCCTCGAGTTCATCACCCCGACGCCGTTTATTAGCGATAAGTATGCTAACTCGGTTCGTACTTCCTTCTTCTGGGATATGGGTACCGTTTGGGATACAAACTGGGATTCCAGCCAATATTCTGGATATCCGGACTATAGTGATCCAAGCAATATCCGTATGTCTGCGGGTATCGCATTACAATGGATGTCCCCATTGGGGCCGTTGGTGTTCTCCTACGCCCAGCCGTTCAAAAAGTACGATGGAGACAAGGCAGAACAGTTCCAGTTTAACATCGGTAAAACCTGGTAAGTGTTCTCCACAAAGGAATGTAGTGGTAGTGTAGCGATGACTTTAGGCGATCAATATAAGATCGCCGGGCCACGCAAAGAACTGCACCCTCCGGTGCAAATGGGATGGTAAGGAGTTTATTGTGAAAAAGTGGTTATTAGCTGCAGGTCTCGGTTTAGCACTGACAACTTCTGCTCAGGCGGCTGACAAAATTGCAATCGTCAACATGGGCAGCCTGTTCCAGCAGGTAGCGCAGAAAACCGGTGTTTCTAACACGCTGGAAAATGAGTTCAAAGGCCGTGCCAGCGAACTGCAGCGTATGGAAACCGATCTGCAGGCTAAAATGAAAAAGCTGCAGTCCATGAAAGCGGGCAGCGATCGCACTAAGCTGGAAAAAGACGTGATGGCTCAGCGCCAGACTTTTGCTCAGAAAGCGCAGGCTTTTGAGCAGGATCGCGCACGTCGTTCCAACGAAGAACGCGGCAAACTGGTTACTCGTATCCAGACTGCTGTGAAATCCGTTGCCAACAGCCAGGATATCGATCTGGTTGTTGATGCAAACGCCGTTGCTTACAACAGCAGCGATGTAAAAGACATCACTGCCGACGTACTGAAACAGGTTAAATAAGTAATGCCTTCAATTCGACTGGCTGATTTAGCGCAGCAGTTGGATGCAGAACTACACGGTGATGGCGATATCGTCATCACCGGCGTTGCGTCCATGCAATCTGCACAAACAGGTCACATTACGTTCATGGTTAACCCAAAATACCGTGAGCATTTAGGCTTGTGCCAGGCGTCCGCGGTTGTCATGACCCAGGACGATCTTCCTTTCGCGAAAAGTGCCGCGCTGGTAGTGAAGAATCCCTACCTGACTTACGCGCGCATGGCGCAAATTTTAGATACCACGCCGCAGCCCGCGCAGAACATTGCACCCAGTGCGGTGATCGACGCGACGGCGAAGCTGGGTAACAACGTATCGATTGGCGCTAACGCGGTGATTGAGTCCGGCGTTGAACTGGGCGATAACGTGATTATCGGTGCCGGTTGCTTCGTAGGTAAAAACAGCAAAATCGGTGCAGGTTCGCGTCTCTGGGCGAACGTAACCATTTACCATGAGATCCAGATCGGTCAGAATTGCCTGATCCAGTCCGGAACAGTGGTAGGCGCAGACGGCTTTGGTTATGCCAACGATCGTGGTAACTGGGTGAAGATCCCACAGATTGGTCGCGTAATTATTGGCGATCGCGTGGAGATCGGTGCCTGCACAACCATCGATCGCGGCGCGCTGGATGACACTGTTATTGGCAATGGCGTGATCATTGATAACCAGTGCCAGATTGCACATAACGTCGTGATTGGCGACAATACGGCGGTTGCCGGTGGCGTCATTATGGCGGGCAGCCTGAAAATTGGTCGTTACTGCATGATCGGCGGAGCCAGCGTAATCAACGGGCATATGGAAATATGCGACAAAGTGACGGTTACGGGCATGGGTATGGTGATGCGTCCCATCACTGAACCAGGCGTCTATTCCTCAGGCATTCCGCTGCAACCCAACAAAGTCTGGCGCAAAACCGCTGCACTGGTGATGAACATTGATGACATGAGCAAGCGTCTGAAATCGCTTGAGCGCAAGGTTAATCAACAAGACTAACGTTCCATCTTTTGTTCGCCAAACTTTACGGCCTGTCTCATTCTTACGATTGCGGCAGGCCGTGTTATTATTGTCGTTTCTTATATTTTGACAGGAAGAGTATCTTGACTACTAACACTCATACTCTGCAGATTGAAGAGATTTTAGAACTTCTGCCGCACCGTTTCCCGTTCTTACTGGTGGATCGCGTGCTGGATTTTGAAGAAGGTCGTTTTCTGCGCGCAGTAAAAAATGTCTCTGTCAATGAGCCATTCTTCCAGGGCCATTTCCCTGGAAAACCGATTTTCCCGGGTGTGCTGATTCTGGAAGCAATGGCACAGGCAACAGGTATTCTGGCGTTTAAAAGCGTAGGAAAACTGGAACCGGGTGAGCTGTACTACTTCGCTGGTATTGACGAAGCGCGCTTCAAGCGCCCGGTCGTGCCTGGCGATCAAATGATCATGGAAGTCACTTTCGAAAAAACGCGCCGCGGCCTGACCCGTTTTAAAGGGGTTGCTCTGGTCGATGGTAAAGTAGTTTGCGAAGCAACGATGATGTGTGCTCGTAGCCGGGAGGCCTGATAAGTGATTGATAAATCCGCCTTTGTGCATCCAACCGCCATTGTGGAAGAGGGCGCGTCAATTGGCGCGAACGCACACATTGGTCCTTTTTGTATCGTTGGACCCCATGTCGAAATTGGTGAGGGTACCGTACTGAAATCTCACGTTGTCGTGAATGGTCATACTAAAATTGGCCGCGATAATGAGATTTATCAGTTCGCCTCCATCGGCGAAGTTAACCAGGATCTGAAATATGCTGGCGAACCGACCCGTGTGGAAATCGGCGATCGTAACCGCATTCGCGAAAGCGTCACCATTCATCGTGGCACAGTCCAGGGCGGTGGATTGACGAAGGTGGGCAGCGACAACTTACTGATGATCAACGCGCACATTGCGCACGATTGTACGGTAGGTAACCGCTGTATTCTCGCCAACAACGCAACGCTGGCGGGTCACGTATCGGTTGACGACTTCGCGATCATCGGCGGCATGACCGCAGTCCATCAGTTCTGCATCATTGGTGCGCACGTGATGGTTGGCGGCTGCTCCGGTGTGGCGCAGGACGTCCCTCCTTATGTCATTGCGCAGGGTAACCACGCAACGCCGTTCGGTGTCAATATCGAAGGGCTGAAGCGCCGCGGATTCAGCCGTGAGGCGATTACCGCTATCCGCAATGCGTATAAGCTGATTTATCGTAGCGGTAAAACGCTCGATGAAGTGAAACCGGAAATTGCTGAACTGGCGGAAACATATCCGGAAGTGAAAGCCTTTACCGATTTCTTTGCACGCTCAACGCGCGGTCTGATTCGTTAATGACTGAACAGCGTCCATTAACGATTGCCCTGGTCGCCGGAGAAACCTCCGGCGATATCCTGGGGGCCGGTTTAATCCGCGCTCTGAAAGAACATGTGCCCAACGCCCGCTTTGTTGGTGTTGCCGGGCCACGAATGCAGGCTGAAGGCTGCGAAGCCTGGTACGAAATGGAAGAACTGGCGGTGATGGGCATTGTTGAAGTGCTCGGTCGTCTGCGTCGCTTACTGCATATTCGTGCCGATCTGACAAAGCGTTTTGGCGAACTGAAGCCAGATGTTTTTGTTGGTATTGATGCGCCTGACTTCAATATTACTCTTGAAGGTAACCTCAAAAAGCAGGGTATCAAAACCATTCATTACGTCAGTCCGTCAGTCTGGGCGTGGCGACAGAAACGTGTTTTCAAAATAGGCAGAGCCACCGATCTGGTGCTCGCATTTCTGCCTTTCGAAAAAGCGTTTTATGACAAATACAACGTACCGTGCCGCTTTATCGGTCATACCATGGCTGATGCCATGCCATTAGATCCAGATAAAAATGCCGCCCGTGATGTGCTGGGGATCCCTCACGATGCCCACTGCCTGGCGTTGCTACCGGGGAGCCGTGGTGCAGAAGTTGAAATGCTTAGTGCCGATTTCCTGAAAACGGCCCAGCTTTTGCGCCAGACATATCCGGATCTCGAAATCGTGGTGCCACTGGTGAATGCCAAACGCCGCGAGCAGTTTGAACGCATCAAAGCTGAAGTCGCGCCAGACCTTTCAGTTCATTTGCTGGATGGGATGGGCCGTGAGGCGATGGTCGCCAGCGATGCGGCGCTACTGGCGTCGGGTACGGCAGCCCTGGAGTGTATGCTGGCGAAATGCCCGATGGTGGTGGGATATCGCATGAAGCCTTTTACCTTCTGGTTGGCGAAGCGGCTGGTGAAAACTGATTATGTCTCGCTGCCAAATCTGCTGGCGGGCAGAGAGTTAGTCAAAGAATTATTGCAGGAAGAGTGTGAGCCGCAAAAACTGGCTGCGGCGCTGTTACCGCTGTTGGCGAACGGGAAAACCAGCCACGCGATGCACGATACCTTCCGTGAACTGCATCAGCAGATCCGCTGCAATGCCGATGAGCAGGCGGCACAAGCCGTTCTGGAGTTAGCACAATGATCGAATTTGTTTATCCGCACACGCAGCTGGTTGCGGGTGTGGATGAAGTCGGACGCGGGCCGTTAGTTGGCGCGGTCGTCACCGCTGCGGTGATCCTTGACCCGGCGCGCCCGATTGCCGGGCTGAATGATTCCAAAAAGCTGAGCGAAAAACGCCGTCTGGCGCTCTATGAAGAGATCAAAGAGAAAGCGTTGAGCTGGAGTCTGGGCCGCGCGGAACCCCACGAAATCGACGAGCTGAACATTCTTCATGCGACCATGCTGGCGATGCAGCGTGCCGTCGCTGGGCTGCATATTGCGCCGGAATATGTGTTGATTGATGGTAACCGCTGCCCGAAATTACCGATGCCTGCGATGGCTGTGGTGAAAGGCGATAGCCGCGTACCGGAAATCAGTGCCGCGTCTATCCTGGCGAAAGTGACGCGTGACGCCGAAATGGCGGCGCTGGATATTGTTTTCCCGCAATATGGTTTTGCCCAACACAAAGGGTACCCAACCGCTTTTCATCTGGAAAAACTGGCTGAACACGGCGCGACCGAACACCATCGGCGCAGCTTTGGGCCTGTCAAACGCGCACTGGGACTTGCGTCCTGATTCTTGTGTCGAGATTAAGTAAACCGGAATCTGAAGATGTCTGAACCACGTTTCGTACACCTGCGGGTGCACAGCGACTACTCGATGATCGATGGCCTGGCCAAAACCGCACCGTTGGTAAAAAAGGCGGCGGCGTTGGGTATGCCAGCACTGGCGATCACCGATTTCACCAACCTTTGTGGTCTGGTGAAGTTCTACGGAGCGGGACATGGCGCAGGGATTAAGCCTATCGTCGGGGCAGATTTTAACGTCCAGTGCGACCTGCTGGGTGATGAGTTAACCCACCTGACGGTACTGGCGGCGAACAATACCGGCTATCAGAATCTGACGTTGCTGATCTCAAAAGCGTATCAGCGCGGGTACGGTGCCGCCGGGCCGATCATCGATCGCGACTGGCTTATCGAATTAAACGAAGGGTTGATCCTTCTTTCCGGCGGACGCATGGGCGACGTCGGACGCAGTCTTTTGCGTGGTAACAGCGCGCTGGTAGATGAGTGTGTCGCGTTTTATGAAGAACACTTCCCGGATCGCTATTTTCTCGAGCTGATCCGCACCGGCAGGCCGGATGAAGAAAGCTATCTGCACGCGGCGGTGGAACTGGCGGAAGCGCGCGGTTTGCCCGTCGTGGCGACCAACGACGTGCGCTTTATCGACAGCAGCGACTTTGACGCACACGAAATCCGCGTCGCGATCCACGACGGCTTTACCCTCGACGATCCTAAACGCCCGCGTAACTATTCGCCGCAGCAATATATGCGTAGCGAAGAGGAGATGTGTGAGCTGTTTGCCGACATCCCCGAAGCCCTTGCCAACACCGTTGAGATCGCCAAACGCTGTAACGTAACCGTGCGTCTTGGTGAATACTTCCTGCCGCAGTTCCCGACCGGGGACATGAGCACCGAAGATTATCTGGTCAAGCGTGCAAAAGAGGGCCTGGAAGAGCGTCTGGCCTTTTTATTCCCTGACGAGGAAGAACGTGTTAAGCGCCGCCCGGAATATGACGAACGTCTGGAGACTGAACTTCAGGTTATCAACCAGATGGGCTTCCCGGGCTACTTCCTCATCGTTATGGAATTTATCCAGTGGTCGAAAGATAACGGCGTACCGGTAGGGCCAGGCCGTGGCTCCGGTGCGGGTTCACTGGTGGCCTACGCGCTGAAAATCACCGACCTCGATCCGCTGGAATTTGACCTGCTGTTCGAACGTTTCCTTAACCCGGAACGTGTCTCCATGCCTGACTTCGACGTTGACTTCTGTATGGAGAAACGCGATCAGGTTATCGAGCACGTAGCGGACATGTACGGTCGTGATGCGGTATCGCAGATCATCACCTTCGGTACAATGGCGGCGAAAGCGGTGATCCGCGACGTAGGCCGCGTGCTGGGGCATCCGTACGGCTTTGTCGATCGTATCTCGAAACTGATCCCGCCCGATCCGGGGATGACGCTGGCGAAAGCGTTTGAAGCCGAGCCGCAGCTGCCGGAAATCTACGAAGCGGATGAAGAAGTTAAGGCGCTGATCGACATGGCGCGCAAACTGGAAGGGGTCACCCGTAACGCCGGTAAGCACGCCGGTGGGGTGGTTATCGCGCCGACCAAAATTACCGATTTTGCGCCGCTTTACTGCGATGAAGAGGGCAAACATCCGGTCACCCAGTTTGATAAAAGCGACGTTGAATACGCCGGACTGGTGAAGTTCGACTTCCTTGGTTTGCGTACGCTCACCATCATCAACTGGGCGCTGGAGATGATCAACAAGCGGCGGGCGAAGAATGGCGAGCCGCCGCTGGATATCGCTGCGATCCCGCTGGATGATAAGAAAAGCTTCGACATGCTGCAACGCTCGGAAACCACGGCGGTATTCCAGCTTGAATCGCGCGGCATGAAGGACCTGATCAAGCGTCTACAACCTGACTGCTTCGAAGATATGATCGCCCTAGTGGCACTGTTCCGCCCCGGTCCGTTGCAATCAGGGATGGTGGATAACTTTATCGACCGTAAACATGGTCGTGAAGAGATCTCCTATCCGGACGTACAGTGGCAGCATGAAAGCCTGAAACCGGTACTGGAGCCAACCTACGGCATTATCCTGTATCAGGAACAGGTCATGCAGATTGCGCAGGTGCTTTCTGGTTATACCCTCGGTGGCGCGGATATGCTGCGTCGTGCGATGGGTAAGAAAAAGCCGGAAGAGATGGCTAAGCAACGTTCTGTATTTGCTGAAGGTGCAGAAAAGAACGGAATCAACGCTGAACTGGCGATGAAAATCTTCGACCTGGTGGAGAAATTCGCTGGTTACGGATTTAACAAATCGCACTCTGCGGCCTATGCTTTGGTGTCATATCAAACGTTATGGCTGAAAGCACACTATCCTGCGGAGTTTATGGCGGCGGTAATGACCGCCGATATGGACAACACCGAGAAGGTGGTGGGTCTGGTGGATGAGTGCTGGCGGATGGGGCTGAAAATCCTGCCACCAGATATAAACTCCGGTCTTTACCATTTCCACGTCAACGACGACGGCGAAATCGTGTATGGTATTGGCGCGATCAAAGGGGTCGGTGAAGGTCCGATTGAGGCCATCATCGAAGCCCGTAATAAAGGCGGCTACTTCCGCGAACTGTTTGATCTCTGCGCCCGTACCGACACCAAAAAGTTGAACCGTCGCGTGCTGGAAAAACTGATCATGTCCGGGGCGTTTGACCGTCTTGGGCCACATCGCGCGGCGCTGATGAACTCGCTGGGTGATGCGTTAAAAGCGGCAGATCAACACGCGAAAGCGGAAGCTATCGGTCAGGCCGATATGTTCGGCGTGCTGGCCGAAGAGCCGGAACAAATTGAACAATCCTACGCCAGCTGCCAACCGTGGCCGGAGCAGGTGGTATTAGATGGGGAACGTGAAACGTTAGGCCTGTACCTGACCGGACACCCTATCAACCAGTATTTAAAAGAGATTGAGCGTTATGTCGGAGGCGTAAGGCTGAAAGACATGCACCCGACAGAACGTGGTAAAGTCATCACGGCTGCGGGGCTCGTTGTTGCCGCGCGGGTTATGGTCACCAAGCGCGGCAATCGTATCGGTATCTGCACGCTGGATGACCGTTCCGGGCGGCTGGAAGTGATGTTGTTTACTGACGCCCTGGATAAATACCAGCAATTGCTGGAAAAAGACCGCATACTTATCGTCAGCGGACAGGTCAGCTTTGATGACTTCAGCGGTGGGCTTAAAATGACCGCTCGCGAAGTGATGGATATTGACGAAGCCCGGGAAAAATATGCTCGCGGGCTTGCTATCTCGCTGACGGACAGGCAAATTGATGACCAGCTTTTAAACCGACTCCGTCAGTCTCTGGAACCCCACCGCTCTGGGACAATTCCAGTACATCTCTACTATCAGAGGGCGGATGCACGCGCGCGGTTGCGTTTTGGCGCGACGTGGCGTGTCTCTCCGAGCGATCGTTTATTAAACGATCTCCGTGGCCTCATTGGTTCGGAGCAGGTGGAACTGGAGTTTGACTAATACAGGAATACTATGAGTCTGAATTTCCTTGATTTTGAACAGCCGATTGCAGAGCTGGAAGCGAAAATCGATTCTCTGACTGCGGTTAGCCGTCAGGATGAGAAACTGGATATTAACATCGATGAAGAAGTGCATCGTCTGCGTGAAAAAAGCGTAGAACTGACACGTAAAATCTTCGCCGATCTCGGTGCATGGCAGATTGCGCAACTGGCACGCCATCCACAGCGTCCTTATACCCTGGATTACGTTCGCCTGGCATTTGATGAATTTGACGAACTGGCTGGCGACCGCGCGTATGCAGACGATAAAGCTATCGTCGGTGGTATCGCCCGTCTTGACGGTCGTCCGGTGATGATCATTGGTCATCAAAAAGGTCGTGAAACCAAAGAAAAAATTCGCCGTAACTTTGGTATGCCAGCGCCAGAAGGTTACCGCAAAGCACTGCGTCTGATGCAAATGGCTGAACGCTTTAAGATGCCTATCATCACCTTTATCGACACCCCGGGGGCTTATCCTGGCGTGGGCGCAGAAGAGCGTGGTCAGTCTGAAGCCATTGCACGCAACCTGCGTGAAATGTCTCGCCTCGGCGTACCGGTAGTTTGTACGGTTATCGGTGAAGGTGGTTCTGGCGGTGCGCTGGCGATTGGCGTGGGCGATAAAGTGAATATGCTGCAATACAGCACCTATTCCGTTATCTCGCCGGAAGGTTGTGCGTCCATTCTGTGGAAGAGCGCCGACAAAGCGCCGCTGGCGGCTGAAGCGATGGGTATCATCGCTCCGCGTCTGAAAGAGCTGAAACTGATCGACTCCATCATCCCGGAACCGCTGGGTGGCGCTCACCGTAACCCGGAAGCGATGGCGGCATCGTTGAAAGCGCAACTGCTGGCGGATCTGGCCGATCTCGATGTGTTAAGCACTGAAGATTTAAAAAATCGTCGTTATCAGCGCCTGATGAGCTACGGTTACGCGTAATTCGCAAAAGTTCTGAAAAAGGGTCACTTCGGTGGCCCTTTTTTATCGCCACGGTTTGAGCAGGCTATGATTAAGGAAGGATTTTCCAGGAGGAACACATGAACATCATTGCCATTATGGGACCGCATGGCGTCTTTTATAAAGATGAGCCCATCAAAGAACTGGAGTCGGCGCTGGTGGCGCAAGGCTTTCAGATTATCTGGCCACAAAACAGCGTTGATTTGCTGAAATTTATCGAACATAACCCTCGAATTTGCGGCGTGATTTTTGACTGGGATGAGTACAGTCTCGATTTATGCAGCGATATCAATCAACTTAATGAATATCTCCCGCTTTATGCCTTCATCAACACCCACTCGACGATGGATGTCAGCGTGCAGGATATGCGGATGGCGCTCTGGTTTTTTGAATATGCGCTGGGGCAGGCGGAAGATATCGCCATTCGTATGCGTCAGTACACCGACGAATATCTTGATAACATTACACCGCCGTTCACGAAAGCCTTGTTTACCTACGTCAAAGAGCGGAAGTACACCTTTTGTACGCCGGGGCATATGGGCGGCACCGCATATCAAAAAAGCCCGGTTGGCTGCCTGTTTTATGATTTTTTCGGCGGGAATACCCTCAAGGCTGATGTCTCTATTTCGGTCACCGAGCTTGGTTCGTTGCTCGACCACACCGGGCCACACCTGGAAGCGGAAGAGTACATCGCGCGGACTTTTGGCGCGGAACAGAGTTATATCGTTACCAACGGAACATCGACGTCGAACAAAATTGTGGGTATGTACGCCGCGCCATCCGGCAGTACGCTGTTGATCGACCGCAATTGTCATAAATCGCTGGCGCATCTGTTGATGATGAACGATGTAGTGCCAGTCTGGCTGAAACCGACGCGTAATGCGTTGGGGATTCTTGGTGGGATCCCGCGCCGTGAATTTACTCGCGACAGCATCGAAGAGAAAGTCGCTGCCACCACGCAGGCACAATGGCCGGTCCATGCGGTGATTACCAACTCCACCTATGATGGCTTGCTCTACAACACCGACTGGATCAAACAGACGCTGGATGTCCCGTCGATCCACTTCGATTCCGCCTGGGTGCCGTACACCCATTTTCATCCGATCTACCAGGGGAAAAGTGGTATGAGCGGCGAGCGTGTTGCGGGAAAAGTGATCTTCGAAACGCAATCGACCCACAAAATGCTGGCGGCGTTATCGCAGGCTTCGCTGATCCACATTAAAGGCGAGTATGACGAAGAGGCGTTTAACGAAGCCTTTATGATGCATACCACCACCTCGCCCAGTTATCCCATTGTTGCTTCGGTTGAGACGGCGGCGGCGATGCTGCGTGGTAATCCGGGCAAACGGCTGATTAACCGTTCGGTGGAGCGGGCGCTGCATTTTCGCAAAGAGGTCCAGCGGTTGCGGGAAGAGTCTGACGGTTGGTTTTTCGATATCTGGCAACCGCCGCAGGTGGATGAAGCCGAATGCTGGCCCGTTGCGCCAGGCGAACAGTGGCACGGCTTTAACGATGCGGATGCCGATCATATGTTTCTCGATCCGGTTAAAGTCACTATTTTGACACCGGGGATGGACGAACAGGGCAATATGAGCGAGGAGGGGATCCCGGCGGCGCTGGTGGCAAAATTCCTCGACGAACGTGGGATCGTAGTAGAGAAAACCGGCCCTTATAACCTGCTGTTTCTCTTTAGTATTGGTATCGATAAAACCAAAGCAATGGGATTATTGCGTGGGTTGACGGAATTTAAACGCTCTTACGATCTCAACCTGCGGATCAAAAATATGCTACCCGATCTCTATGCTGAAGATCCCGATTTCTACCGCAATATGCGTATTCAGGATCTGGCGCAAGGGATCCATAAGCTGATTCGTAAACACGATCTTCCCGGTTTGATGTTGCGGGCATTCGATACTTTGCCGGAAATGATCATGACGCCACATCAGGCATGGCAGAGACAGATTAAAGGTGAAGTAGAAACCATTGCGCTGGAACAACTGGTCGGTAGAGTATCGGCAAATATGATCCTGCCTTATCCACCGGGCGTACCGCTGTTGATGCCAGGAGAAATGCTGACCAAAGAGAGCCGCACGGTACTCGATTTTCTACTGATGCTTTGTTCCGTAGGGCAACATTACCCCGGTTTTGAAACGGATATTCACGGCGCGAAACAGGACGAAGACGGCGTTTACCGCGTACGAGTCCTAAAAATGGCGGGATAACTTGCCAGAGCGGCTTCCGGGCGAGTAACGTGCTGTTAACAAATAAAGGAGACGTTATGCTGGGTTTAAAACAGGTTCACCATATTGCGATTATTGCGACGGATTATGCGGTGAGCAAAGCTTTCTACTGCGATATTCTTGGTTTCACGCTGCAAAGCGAAGTCTATCGCGAAGCGCGCGACTCGTGGAAAGGGGATTTGGCGCTTAATGGGCAATATGTGATTGAGCTTTTCTCTTTTCCGTTCCCGCCGGAGCGCCCCAGCCGACCGGAAGCTTGCGGCCTGCGTCATCTGGCTTTTAGCGTTGATGACATCGATGCGGCAGTGGCGCACCTTGAAAGCCATAACGTGAAGTGTGAAGCCATCCGTGTCGATCCATACACGCAAAAACGCTTCACCTTCTTTAACGATCCGGACGGGCTGCCGTTGGAACTGTATGAGCAGTAAGGCTTGTCATCGCCGCATTTGCCCGGTAACGTGCCGGGCATTGCTACTGTAAAATCGCACCATCATGACACTCACGCTCAATAGACAACTTCTCACCTCACGCCAGATTCTGGTGGCCTTTAGCGGCGGGCTTGACTCCACCGTTCTGCTGCATCAGTTGGTGCAGTGGCGGACGGAAAATCCGGGCGTCACTCTGCGCGCTATTCATGTGCATCACGGTTTAAGTGCCAATGCCGATGCCTGGGTTACGCATTGCGAAAACGTCTGCCAACAGTGGCAGGTGCCGCTGGTGGTCGAACGCGTGCAACTTGCGCAAGAAGGACTGGGCATTGAGGCCCAGGCGCGGCAGGCGCGTTATCAGGCATTTGCCCGCACCTTGTTGCCCGGTGAAGTGCTGGTCACCGCGCAACATCTCGACGATCAATGTGAAACTTTTCTGCTGGCGCTAAAACGCGGTAGCGGCCCTGCCGGGCTTTCGGCTATGGCGGAAGTTTCGGAGTTTGCCGGAACACGGCTTATCCGCCCGTTGCTCGCCCGCACGCGGGGAGAACTGGAGCAGTGGGCATTGGCGCATGGTTTACGCTGGATTGAAGACGAAAGTAATCAGGACGACTCATACGATCGTAACTTTCTGCGCCTGCGCGTAGTGCCGTTATTGCAGCAGCGTTGGCCGCATTTTGCCGAAGCAACGGCCCGCAGCGCCGCACTTTGTGCTGAACAAGAGAGTCTGTTGGATGAACTGCTGGCGGATGATTTAGCACACTGCCAAACGTCGCAGGGGACGCTGCAGATTGCGCCAATGCTGGCGATGAGTGATGCCCGCCGCGCGGCGATTATCCGTCGCTGGCTGGCAGGGCAGAATGCACCAATGCCTTCCCGCGACGCGCTGGTGCGGATCTGGCAGGAAGTGGCGCTGGCGCGGGAAGATGCCTCCCCCTGTTTACGCTTGGGCGCGTTTGAAATCCGCCGCTATCAGTCGCAACTGTGGTGGATTAAATCCGTCACCGGGCAAAGTGAAACCATTGTGCCGTGGCAGACGTGGCTACAACCGCTGGAATTACCGGCGGGGCTGGGAAGCGTACAGCTTACTGCGGGAGGCGATATTCGCCCTCCGCGTGCAGACGAAGCGGTCAGCGTGCGTTTCAAAGCGGCAGGATTGCTGCATATTGTCGGGCGCAACGGCGGACGTAAGCTGAAGAAAATCTGGCAAGAGTTAGGCGTGCCGCCGTGGCTACGTGACACCACGCCACTGCTGTTTTATGGCGAAACGCTGATTGCGGCGGCAGGGGTATTTGTGACGCAAGAAGGTGTGGCTGAAGGTGAGAATGGCGTAAGTTTTGTCTGGCAGAAAACGCTTAGTTAAGTGAAAGCCGGATAAGACGCATCAAACGTCGCATCCGGCGAAAGTTAATCAGGACTCGCTCACCACCACCGTACCGATTTCCGGGTGGCTAAAGCTGGTAATTTTATCCAGACGTAGCTCACGGGTTTCGCCAGCGGCCTCGACGACCAGATACTCCACATTTTTGCGGGAGACTAAATCGCTGGCTTTTGCCTGCAATTTTTCGCCATCTTTCAGCTCAAGTGTCAGCATTAAATGATGCTGGCAGGCGAGCTCAAGATTATCGTAATCATCACAATTGATTGGTTGATACGTATCATTCATTGACATAATCGCTCACCAGTAAGTTTGCCGCAGCGTATGCTGCTTTTTCCCTGACAGCCTCAGAAAGGGCGTCGTCGGCAGCCATTTCATTCAGCACTTTCAAAACGCAGCCCAGCGCGTCCGGAACGTATCCTAAGTCTCCGCTGGCGATTTCCGCGTACCGCTTGCGTATTAACTCACAATATTTTTCCACATGCCCTCCTGTCAGCACTCTGACTTAACCGTGGATGCAAGTCTAAGCCTACGAAGATAAACTCTGTTTCGCAAGGTGACTATACCACACTCATTTCTGCAATATCAGCGCCGCAACTGCACGTATTCCGTTACAATGGCCTCCTGATTCGAAAGGAGTTTTCTTATGGCGCTTAAAGCGACAATTTATAAAGCGACGGTTAATGTGGCCGATCTCGACCGCAACCAGTTTCTCGATGCCTCTCTGACGCTGGCGCGCCACCCTTCAGAAACCCAGGAGCGTATGATGCTGCGCTTGCTGGCGTGGCTGAAATATGCTGATGAACGTCTGCAATTTACCCGTGGTTTGTGTGCCGATGATGAGCCGGAAGCGTGGCTGCGTAACGATCACCTGGGCATTGATTTGTGGATTGAGCTGGGGCTGCCGGATGAGCGGCGGATTAAGAAAGCCTGCACCCAGGCCGCAGAAGTGGCGCTGTTTACCTATAATAGTCGGGCGGCGCAAATCTGGTGGCAGCAAAATCAGAGCAAATGTGTGCAGTTTGCCAATCTTTCCGTCTGGTATCTAGACGATGAACAACTGGCGAAAGTAAGCGCCTTTGCCGATCGTACCATGACGCTGCAGGCAACGATTCAGGATGGCGTGATCTGGTTATCGGACGATAAGAATAATCTGGAAGTTAACTTAACCGCCTGGCAACAACCTTCATGATTGTGATTTCCCGACATGTTGCTATTCCCGATGGTGAGCTTGAGATCACCGCCATTCGTGCGCAGGGCGCGGGCGGGCAGCATGTTAATAAGACCTCAACGGCCATTCATCTGCGTTTTGACATTCGGGCGTCCAGCCTGCCAGAGTATTACAAAGAGCGTCTACTCGCCGCCAGCCATCATTTGATCAGCAGTGATGGCGTGATTGTCATTAAGGCACAGGAATACCGCAGTCAGGAACTGAACCGCGAAGCCGCGCTAGCCCGGCTGGTGGCAGTGATTAAAGATTTAACAACAGAACAAAAAGCCCGACGACCCACGCGGCCCACCCGTGCATCGAAAGAGCGCAGGCTGGCATCGAAAGCACAAAAATCAAGCGTGAAGGCGATGCGCGGCAAAGTACGCAGCGGTCGGGAATAAAAAGAAGGAATAGATGGTGAAAAAAGCGATAGTGACAGCGATGGCTGTAATCAGCCTCTTTACTCTGATGGGATGTAATAACCGGGCCGAAGTCGATACGCTTTCTCCAGCACAGGCTGCCGAACTGAAACCGATGCCGCAAAGTTGGCGCGGCGTGCTGCCGTGTGCTGATTGCGAAGGAATCGAAACCTCTCTGTTCCTCGAAAAAGACGGAACATGGGTGATGAATGAGCGTTATCTCGGTGCTCGTGAAGAACCTTCCTCCTTCGCTTCCTACGGTACATGGGCGCGAACCGCTGACAAGCTGGTATTAACCGACAGCAAAGGTGAAAAGTCATATTATCGGGCGAAAGGCGATGCGCTGGAGATGCTCGATCGTGAAGGCAATCCGATTGAATCGCAGTTCAACTATACGCTGGAACCGGCACAATCTAGTTTACCTATGACGCCGATGACCCTGCGAGGCATGTATTTTTATATGGCTGATGCGGCGACCTTCACTGATTGCGCGACCGGAAAACGTTTCATGGTAGCGAATAACGCAGAGCTGGAGCGTAGCTACCTGGCTGCGCGCGGTCACAGTGAAAAACCGGTGTTACTGTCAGTAGAAGGTCACTTTACGCTTGAGGCTAATCCGGATACTGGTGCGCCAACCAAAGTATTAGCGCCCGATACGGCGGGTAAATTTTACCCGAATAAGGATTGCAGTAGTTTGGGGCAGTAAACCTGCTTAAGGCAGAAACAAACGCAAAATTGCCTGATGCGCTGCGCTTATCAGGCCTTGTATTATCCCTCCAGTGCAGAGAAAATCGGCCAGTTTTCTCTGCCTGCAGTCCGCATGCCGTATCGGGCCTTGGGTTCTAACCTGTTGCGTAGATTTATGCAGCGGACTGCC
>NZ_SJWV01000149.1:0-10316 GCF_004352695.1 Escherichia sp. KCJ4928 | reverse complement strand
CACTCAATGCATATGCGGGCAGTAACGAGAAAATTGAAATATTATCATCATCGATTATCTCTTCATTGTCTTCAGAACTATTCACCTTCTGAATCTTTTCAAAAAAGCTAACCAACTCAGGTTCAGAATATTTTATCAAATATGATTTATAACCACTCATGCCTGTCTCAACAAAATTAACAACCGATGCTACATTATTGAATGAAAGATTCTCATTCTGACTGTTATTATATATTTCCTTCCCAACCGGCATCATTACGAACATTGACAATAGCAAAGCAACCCCATTAAGTGTCATATTTGATGGCACTTGCTGAAGTCCCAGCGCGTTTCGGACAATAACAAAAACAATCGAGAATTTAATAAAACATGTCCCGGATGCTATTATAAACGGCAATAGTGTAAATAATGATAATATCGCTATCAGCGAAATGCTATTTGACATTATTATTCCCTGATAACCAAGAATGAATTTCTACGCCCAATTTATCATCCACTTCAACAAGTTCGCCATAGCCAGTTAGCGCGCCATTTACACGTATTTTTATATTTTTCTCAGATTCAGGAAGCAGAGATATTATTCTTTTTGCACAGAGTTCGTCTATTTCATATAGATTCATTATTTTCTTACCAAGAACAAACTCAATTTTTACAGGCAAGTCTTCAAAACTATTAATCATCTGATCGTCATTTTCATCATAAATCTCACTCTCGTTTTTTTTGATATCAAAATCATCTGTTTCAAAATCTTCCTCGTACTCAAAATGATCAGCCATTTTTAACTCCTCTGGATAAATTAAATCACAAATTTTTGTATTATAAATAACCGCATAAGCCAAATTATTTGAGATTAATAAAACATCACCAACTTCAATATCAACAAGACTTCTGTAACATGTTTTACTAAATCCAATTACAAAATGAATGGACCAATATAATGATTTTTTGTCTAACGCTGGAGCGTTTCCGTATTGGCAGACTGTGACTTTATCTAACCAAAGATTCAATTCCCCTGTTCATATTCTTATTAGTGGTTGAGCAGGGCTCAATACTCCATCAAATACTTTACCTACGTGCAAACGATTATATTTTAGTTCAGGATGCTTTAGATTTAACGGGGAACTGGATAAACTGAGCCATTCCCCTATTAACCTTTCCGTTTCTGGCATTAAAGCCATCCCAGCGAGCTCAGATGAAATTAAGGGAAATATTTCTCCAAGCAATACCCATCCAGACCAGCTGCCACTCTCTTCTGCTATCGGTAACCATTTAGCACTAAATTCGGGCATTAATAATGCAACATCTTCGCCATTTTCTTTCCAATTTTGAAAAGTGGTTTCAAACGTATGAGTGTTTCGATTTACTTTCCTCAGACCGAACATTAACTTTCATCCTTCTGATCGTTTTCGAATTTGCTTTCATTTTCTTGCTCCTCATAAGGCTGATGTCGTTGTCCTTGTCGTTCATCTTGCTCAGTCAATACCCAACGTTGTGCTGTAACTCATTATGAAAACTATTTAATTCCCTCATCATTGATAAGGTTGGACATCTCTTTCAACATGAGAGTCATTGAAGCTTTCGACCAATTTAGCGGAATGATAGGGCTTGGCGCTTCATGCAAAGTTCCCGACTTGTGGATATAGTTATAGCTTTCGGGAAGTGCCATTTCAGGTACACTCCTGCCATTTGCACCAATCATATTCTCGCCTGTTATTTGGGCCAATGATCTATTCATAAATTGCACTGAGTCATTCAAATACTCTTCCTTTCTTGATTCTTTATAAACAATTGCTGCTGATTTTGCATACCATGAGTCAAAAAACCATTCTGCTTCTGTTGATGGAATGAAGCTCTTTTCTCTTTTCGCATGTGAATTTTGATCGGTATCGGTTTTAATATCATTGAACCAAAAATTTGCCGACTGATAATTATCCTTCTCGTATCTTTTTATACCATACGGACCTGCTAGTTTTTTAACTATTTTTAGAACCTGCTCTTTTCTTCTGGTGTTTATCTTTGCAAGATTTGCAGGATAAATAACATTAAGTAAAGCCGCATCGGCTTCTCTGTAATGTTTATCTTTTTCCAGATAACCTGGGGATTCTCCCCCTAAATCAAGCTGTAACGTTATTCTTTCATAACCTTTATCTATGAGGTGGTTCAACCTCGTTGTTGAAAGAGGTTCATCCAGTTCATTGGCTTTAGCTTCGCGTAGTAAATCAGAGACAAAAACAGAGTCTTTCTTCGAGAGTAAGTTCGACAAACGTTCCAGTCCAGAGGTCACCAGTGCAACGGAAGATGTGTTTAATCGGGCATCTTCTTCCCATGCTCCGGAATCTTCCATAACATAGAAATTGGCTTTATCCAGATAAGCAATCAGCAGCGCAACCGATTTTAATCGGTCACCTTTTTGCCAATCTTCAGCGTTAATTGTATCAGTGTCGATTGCTTGTATAAGGAGATCAAGATAAAGACCTAACGCATCATTTTGTTTATGGTTCCACAGCTGCGGCTTGCCTTCTTCCTGCACATCTGCCATCACGGGGGAGTTGCTGTCAAATCGGATATGCACAACATTCATTTGCCCGGGAACTCCATCCAGTCGTTTGGGGTTGCTAATGACGTCCTGCATCCGCTTAATCTGGTCGGGCGTAGACATATAATCCCACAGGGTGAGCAGAACCTTTTTTGCGGCTACACTATTTCCCTGATCTGATACTAATGCCATATAGCCCCATAAACTATCCCTCAGCCAGACAGCATCATAGTGGGTTTCTGCCGCTGTTTTGTCATCTTCGAAAGTAGAAGCAAGAATAAACGTTCCCCAGGGTTTCTCCGTCAACGTTAACTTTCGTGTGTTTTCTGTTAATGTTAGCAATCCTTGAATTTCGTCTTTGGTATAGTGGCTCTTTATTTCATTTTGTAATTTGGCTGAGTGAATCAAAAGACGATAATTAGGATACTTATCTGGATTTAACGATAAATAACTTTTATCTGTTGCTGCCCCCGTGGAATTAAGAATGTTAAATACAGATTCACTCGTCACTTCTGCCCCTGTCGCCTGGCATGTGCCGCACGAAAATATACCAGCGAGCAGAAGAGTTAATGCAGATTTCCCTTTCATAAAATATTCCATCAATCGTTTGTTAAAAGCGTAGATAACCACTTATTTAACAACTTGAAAATAAGGTGTTTTACCTAGGTTGTTACAAAAGGATTGCATTGCGTAAACGCTTTTTATTTACAACAAAATGGGGAAGTATTACGGCGATTGCGAAAAGTCTGAAGCGATTGAATTAAGATAATATAGAAAATCAGATACAGCAAAAATGGCAGATTGATCAGGTGAAGATAAATTGGAGCGGGCGAAGGGAATCGAACCCTCGTATAGAGCTTGGGAAGCTCTCGTTCTACCATTGAACTACGCCCGCTTCGAGATGCGTAAGGCATTATAAACCTTACGCTCTCCTTAGCAAGTGCCGCGCTGCTGACTGCTGATTAATTCGCCATCAGCATTTTGGCTTGCTGCCCTGCGGCGGCAAGTAACGTAGCGGATCAATTGCCGTTGCACGGTAACGAATCTGGAAATGCAGGCGAACAGATGCCGCATCCGTGCTCCCCATAGTGGCGATTTTTTGCCCAGCCTTCACGCTTTGCCCATTATTTACCAGCATCGTGTCATTATGGGCGTAAGCCGTAATGTAATCTTCACTGTGTTTAATCATGATGAGATTACCGTAGCCACGCAGCTGGTTGCCCACATACACCACCTTTCCTGCACCCGCGGCGTAAATAGGTGTACCCCGTGGAGCTGAGATATCAATCCCTTTATTGCCGCCATCTGCTGTCGAATACGGCATGATAACTTTCCCTGTCGTTGGCCATAACCAACAACGTTGCCCTACTGGCGGCCAGGAAGATTTCGGTACCGCTGATGACGGTGTAACCGATGCGGTTTTGGTCGTTGATTTGGCGGTTGATTTACGTGTACTACTGCTACTTTTCGCCCCACCCAGTTTTAGTTTCTGACCAACTTCAATGGTGTAAGGGGGGGAAATGCCGTTCAGTCGCGCCAGTTCTTTTACGCTGGTTCCCGTGGTGCGCGAAATACGATATAGCGTATCCCCCCGTTTCACGGTGTAAACGGAGCCGGAATACGTTCCTGTATCGGATGATTTGCTACCCGAACAGCCCGCCAAAAGCAGTCCAACCGATAACAACATCACGATACCCAGAGATTTTTTATTCAGGCGTCCCGCACTCAAAATCTTTCCTCGCTTAAAAAACAAGACGCCTTATCATAGCAGCCAGCCTCTTGATACCCAATCTCTTGCTTCTGGAAAAACGTGGTAATAGAGAAAGAGGTTAATTTCATTTGGCAAAGGGAAGTATCATCAGCAAAATATTCGCTGTAGAGGTATCGAACTTCCTGACTTTTTACCCTATTTCCCATCCTGATGCGTAATAATCCCAATTTATCACATTGATTTTATCGCCACTCATATTGATACGTATCACTGCCCCTATTCAGAGTCCTGTTTCGTATCATATCTGTGTTTTTTTAACGTCATCACACTTCCTACCTCCCCTAACGCTTATCGTCGTTTCTGGCGTAAATCTTGCCTGCTTAGACTAAATCTTTGCCATAAGAACCAAATGTTCAAATCGAGGGGATTTCTATGGAAGCGCGGGAAGCAACCGCTACGGGTGAATCATGCATGCGCGTCGATGCCATTGCTAAGGTCACCGGGCGGGCACGATATACTGACGATTATGTTATGGCGGGCATGTGTTATGCGAAATATGTACGTAGCCCTATCGCACATGGTTATGCCGTAAGTATTAATGATGAACAAGCCAGAAGTTTGCCGGGCGTACTGGCGATTTTTACCTGGGAAGATGTGCCTGATATTCCATTCGCTACAGCTGGGCATGCCTGGACACTTGACGAAAACAAGCGCGATACCGCCGATCGCGCACTGCTAACTCGCCATGTTCGTCATCATGGTGACGCCGTTGCCATCGTCGTGGCCCGCGATGAACTCACGGCAGAAAAAGCGGCGCAATTGGTCAGCATTGAGTGGCAAGAATTACCCGTTATCACCACGCCAGAAGCGGCGCTGGCAGAAGACGCTGCACCAATCCATAACGGTGGCAATTTACTGAAACAAAGCACGATGTCGACGGGTAATGTCCAACAAACAATCGATGCCGCCGACTACCAGGTACAGGGGCACTATCAGACCCCCGTTATTCAACATTGTCACATGGAAAGCGTAACATCGCTGGCGTGGATGGAGGATGACTCGCGAATTACCATCGTTTCCAGCACCCAGATCCCGCACATTGTTCGCCGCGTGGTTGGTCAGGCGCTGGATATTCCCTGGTCATGCGTACGAGTCATCAAACCATTTGTCGGTGGCGGTTTTGGTAATAAACAGGATGTACTGGAAGAGCCAATGGCGGCATTCCTGACCAGCAAGCTTGGCGGCATTCCGGTGAAAGTTTCCCTTAGCCGTGAAGAGTGTTTCCTCGCAACCCGTACCCGCCACGCTTTTACCATTGACGGGCAAATGGGCGTGAACCGCGACGGAACATTGAAAGGTTATAGTCTGGATGTTCTGTCTAACACCGGCGCTTATGCATCTCACGGGCACTCCATCGCTTCTGCGGGGGGGAATAAAGTCGCTTACCTTTATCCTCGTTGTGCCTACGCTTACAGTTCAAAGACCTGCTATACCAACCTCCCCTCGGCTGGTGCGATGCGTGGTTATGGCGCGCCACAAGTCGTATTTGCCGTTGAGTCTATGCTTGATGACGCCGCGACAGCGTTAGGTATTGATCCTGTTGAAATTCGTTTACGCAACGCCGCCCGCGAAGGAGATGCTAATCCGCTCACGGGCAAACGTATTTACAGCGCAGGGTTGCCGGAGTGTCTTGAAAAAGGCCGGAAAATCTTTGAATGGGAAAAACGCCGTGCAGAATGCCAGAACCAGCAAGGCAATTTGCGCCGCGGCGTTGGCGTCGCCTGTTTTAGCTACACCTCTAACACCTGGCCTGTCGGCGTAGAAATAGCAGGCGCGCGCCTTCTGATGAATCAGGATGGAACCATCAACGTGCAAAGCGGCGCGACGGAAATCGGTCAGGGTGCCGACACCGTCTTCTCGCAAATGGTGGCAGAAACCGTGGGGGTTCCGGTCAGCGACGTTCGCGTTATTTCAACTCAAGATACCGACGTTACGCCGTTCGATCCCGGCGCATTTGCCTCACGCCAGAGCTATGTTGCCGCGCCTGCGCTGCGCAGTGCGGCACTATTATTAAAAGAGAAAATCATCGCTCACGCCGCAGTCATGCTACATCAGTCAGCGATGAATCTGACCCTGATAAAAGGCCATATCGTGCTGGTTGAACGACCGGAAGAGCCGTTAATGTCGTTAAAAGATTTGGCGATGGACGCTTTCTACCACCCTGAACGCGGCGGGCAGCTCTCTGCTGAAAGCTCCATCAAAACCACCACTAACCCACCGGCGTTTGGCTGTACCTTTGTTGATCTGACGGTCGATATTGCGCTGTGCAAAGTCATCATCAACCGCATCCTCAACGTTCATGATTCAGGGCATATTCTTAATCCACTGCTGGCAGAAGGTCAGGTACACGGCGGAATGGGAATGGGCATTGGCTGGGCGCTATTTGAAGAGATGATCATCGATGCTAAAAGCGGCGTGGTCCGTAACCCCAATCTGCTGGATTACAAAATGCCGACCATGCCGGATCTGCCACAACTGGAAAGCGCGTTCGTCGAAATCAATGAGCCGCAATCCGCATACGGACATAAGTCACTGGGTGAGCCACCAATAATTCCTGTTGCCGCTGCTATTCGTAACGCGGTGAAGATGGCTACCGGTGTTGCAATCAATACACTGCCGCTGACGCCAAAACGGTTATATGAAGAGTTCCATCTGGCAGGATTGATTTGAGGATAACATCATGTTTGATTTTGCTTCTTACCATCGCGCAGCAACCCTTGCCGATGCCATCAACCTGCTGGCTGACAACCCGCAGGCCAAACTGCTCGCCGGTGGCACTGACGTACTGATTCAGCTCCACCATCACAATGACCGTTATCGCCATATTGTTGATATTCATAATCTGGCGGAGCTGCGGGGAATTACGCTGGCGGAAGATGGCTCGCTACGTATCGGCTCTGCAACGACATTTACCCAGCTAATAGAAGATCCTATAACTCAACGTCATCTCCCGGCGTTATGTGCTGCGGCCACGTCCATTGCTGGACCGCAGATCCGTAACGTCGCTACCTACGGTGGAAATATTTGCAACGGTGCCACCAGCGCAGATTCTGCCACGCCAACGCTAATTTATGACGCGAAACTGGAGATCCACTCCCCGCGCGGTGTTCGTTTCGTCCCGATTAATGGCTTTCACACCGGGCCGGGCAAAGTGTCTCTTGAGCATGACGAAATCCTCGTCGCCTTTCATTTTCCGCCACAGCCGAAAGAACACGCGGGCAGCGCGCATTTTAAATATGCCATGCGCGACGCAATGGATATTTCAACGATTGGCTGCGCCGCACATTGCCGACTGGATAACGGCAATTTCAGCGAATTACGCCTGGCATTTGGTGTTGCCGCGCCAACGCCGATTCGCTGCCAACATGCCGAACAGACTGCACAAAATGCGCCATTAAACCTGCAAACGCTGGAAGCTATCAGCGAATCTGTCCTGCAAGATGTCGCCCCGCGTTCTTCATGGCGGGCCAGTAAAGAGTTTCGTCTGCATCTCATCCAGACGATGACCAAAAAAGTGATTAGCGAAGCCGTCGCCGCGGCGGGGGGAAAATTGCAATGAATCACAGCGAAACAATTACCATCGAATGCACCATTAACGGGATGCCTTTTCAGCTTCACGCCGCACCAGGCACGCCGCTCTCGGAATTACTCCGCGAACAAGGACTGCTAAGTGTCAAACAAGGGTGCTGCGTGGGTGAATGTGGTGCCTGTACGGTGTTGGTCGACGGCACAGCAATAGACAGTTGCTTATACCTTGCCGCCTGGGCTGAAGGAAAAGAGATCCGCACGCTGGAAGGTGAAGCGAAAGGCGGAAAACTTTCTCATGTTCAGCAGGCTTATGCGAAATCCGGCGCAGTGCAGTGCGGGTTTTGTACGCCTGGCCTGATTATGGCTACCACGGCAATGCTGGCGAAACCACGCGAGAAGCCATTAACCATTACGGAAATTCGTCGCGGACTGGCGGGAAATCTTTGTCGCTGCACGGGGTATCAGATGATTGTAAATACAGTTCTGGATTGCGAGAAAACGAAGTAAAAGGATATCCGGCCTGAATTCAGGCCGGATTCACTGAGGTTATGTGTTTAACAACTCATATTTCTTAATCTTGCGATAGAGCGTAGCAATGCCGATGCCCAGTTCATCAGCAACTTGCTTCTTGCTGTTATGACGTGAAAGCGCCTCGCGGATCATTTGCTTTTCCATCTCCTCCAGCGCCGTGCCGCCCGCATCATCGAGTGACAGGTGCGCCTCACTGACCTCTGTTACATCACTTTGCTCCGTTGTGCCATTATTCAGCAGATTTGGCGGCAATAGCGTGCTGTCGATAACTTCACCTGAAGGAACTACGTTAACCAGATATTCCATCAAATTGCTTAACTCGCGCAGGTTTCCGGGCCAACGATGCTTACGCAATATTTCGACGACATCGGGAGCAATGCCAGGATAAACCGATCCCAGACGACGGGTATGCAGATGTAAAAAGTAATGCACCAATAGTTCAATATCTTCCTGACGTTCACGCAGTGGTGGCAGAGTTATCGGGATAACATTAAGTCGGTAGAAGAGATCTTCGCGGAATTTACCTTCGGCAATGAACTGGGCCAAATTCTGATTAGTTGCAGAAATGATGCGAATGTCGACTTGTATTGGGCTACTGGCACCAATCGGCAGAATTTCACGCGCCTCAATAGCGCGCAGTAATTTAGCCTGCAACATTAATGGCATATCACCTATTTCATCGAGAAACAGCGTGCCCGTATTCGCCGCCTGAATCAACCCTGTTTTACCGTTGGCAGAAGCGCCAGTAAATGCGCCTTTAACATAACCGAACAGTTCGCTTTCCAGAAGCTGCTCCGGAATCGCGGCACAGTTGATAGCAATAAAGGGTTTATTCCGTCTTCCGCTCAACTTATGGATTGCTCGGGCGACGACTTCTTTACCCGTGCCGCTTTCACCAACCACCATAACGCTGGATGGGCTGGGTGCAATACGGCTAATGAGTCGTTTTAATTGCCGCATAACACGGCACTCGCCAACCAATTGTTCAATATGTGGTTCATCAGGTGCATTTGCTACAGAAAAACTGGTATGCGATTGGTGAAATGCCATTAAAAATAATTGTCGGCCCTGAATGTTATGCAATTGACCAATGATTAATTCACTTTTATCGTCCCACGAAACAATATGCTGCATATGTCCATGAGTAAAATTACTCTCAAATGTTAATGGTCTGAAACGGATAGGTTTCCCAATAATATTATTTTGTACAACACCAAGTGTTTTTAAGGCAGTCTGATTAACAAACTGAACCCGACTTTCATCATCAACAACTAATACGCCCTGATCCATATTATCGATCATGGTCGCGAATATTTTACTGATGTTATCTCCTGGCCCCTGATCCTCCAGAAGTTTCGAAACAAAAATGGTGGATATATGGCGAACATAATCAGAAAATTCGCGTAAATTATCACTGATATGCTCTTGTTGCTCGTGGGTAACGGCAATCAAACTTATCACCCCAACACAACGATCCTGTAAAATGACAGGCGTACCCAGAAATGCTTTTTCACGGCAATTTTCTTTACTATCGCAACCTTCGCAAAGGGGATCGAAGCGAGACTGTGTCACAACTTTTTCAGTTTTCGTTTCCAGGACGTGGCGGAGCAGGCGTGAGTTGCCGCTCAACTGGCGACCAAGAAACTTCCCATACGCGCCCGTTCCGGCGACGCGACACAAGTTTTCATCAACGATCTCAACCTCAAGCTGCAAAACGCTGGCAAGCATTCTGGCAAAACGCTGAATTGTCGGTTGAATTTGCATCAATACTGACTGCGTAGTAGCAAGCTCCATAGCTTTACCTTCCAGACTTACTTAAAAGTCGATCATTGAAGACGTTGATGGTTCACAGATCATGATGATATTAACTCAGGCGAAATTGGCTTTGATAAAAACATAAGATTTTTATCATTTTCTAATGAAATTATGGAAGAGATATCACATTTCTAT
>NZ_SJWV01000148.1:0-10322 GCF_004352695.1 Escherichia sp. KCJ4928 | reverse complement strand
GCAATGTTAGGCCAGCCGGTTTCCATGCTTATCCCGGACGTAGTGGGCTTTAAACTTACCGGTAAATTACGTGAAGGTATTACCGCCACAGACCTGGTTCTCACTGTTACCCAAATGCTGCGCAAACATGGCGTGGTGGGGAAATTCGTCGAATTTTATGGTGATGGTCTGGATTCACTACCGCTGGCGGATCGCGCCACCATTGCCAATATGTCGCCAGAATATGGTGCCACCTGTGGCTTCTTCCCAATCGATGCTGTAACCCTCGATTACATGCGTTTAAGCGGGCGCAGCGAAGATCAGGTTGAGTTGGTCGAAAAATATGCCAAAGCGCAGGGCATGTGGCGTAACCCGGGCGATGAACCGATTTTTACCAGTACGTTAGAACTGGATATGAATGACGTTGAAGCGAGCCTGGCAGGGCCAAAACGCCCACAGGATCGCGTTGCACTGCCCGATGTACCAAAAGCATTTGCCGCCAGTAACGAACTGGAAGTGAATGCCACGCATAAAGATCGCCAGCCGGTCGATTATGTTATGAACGGACATCAGTATCAGTTACCTGATGGCGCTGTGGTCATTGCTGCGATAACCTCGTGCACCAACACCTCTAACCCAAGTGTGCTGATGGCCGCAGGCTTGCTGGCGAAAAAAGCCGTAACTCTGGGCCTCAAGCGGCAACCGTGGGTCAAAGCGTCGCTGGCACCGGGTTCGAAAGTCGTTTCTGATTATCTGGCAAAAGCGAAACTGACACCGTATCTCGACGAACTGGGGTTTAACCTTGTGGGATACGGTTGTACCACCTGTATTGGTAACTCTGGGCCGCTGCCCGATCCTATCGAAACGGCAATCAAAAAAGGCGATTTAACCGTCGGTGCGGTGCTGTCCGGCAACCGTAACTTTGAAGGCCGTATCCATCCGCTGGTTAAAACCAACTGGCTGGCCTCGCCGCCGCTGGTGGTTGCCTATGCGCTGGCGGGAAATATGAATATCAACCTGGCTTCTGAGCCTATCGGCCATGATCGTAAAGGCGATCCGGTATATCTGAAAGATATCTGGCCATCGGCACAAGAAATTGCCCGTGCGGTAGAACAAGTCTCCACAGAAATGTTCCGCAAAGAGTACGCAGAAGTTTTTGAAGGCACAGCAGAGTGGAAGGAAATTAACGTCACACGATCCGATACCTACGGTTGGCAGGAGGACTCAACCTATATTCGCTTATCGCCTTTCTTTGATGAAATGCAGGCAACACCAGCACCAGTGGAAGATATTCACGGTGCGCGGATCCTCGCAATGCTGGGGGATTCAGTCACCACTGACCATATCTCTCCGGCGGGCAGTATTAAGCCCGACAGCCCAGCGGGTCGATATCTACAAGGTCGGGGTGTTGAGCGAAAAGACTTTAACTCCTACGGTTCGCGGCGTGGTAACCATGAAGTGATGATGCGCGGCACCTTCGCCAATATTCGCATCCGTAATGAAATGGTGCCTGGCGTTGAAGGGGGGATGACGCGGCATTTACCTGACAGCGACGTAGTCTCTATTTATGATGCTGCGATGCGCTATAAGCAGGAACAAACGCCGCTGGCGGTGATTGCCGGGAAAGAGTATGGTTCAGGCTCAAGCCGTGACTGGGCGGCAAAAGGTCCTCGTCTGCTTGGAATTCGTGTGGTGATTGCCGAATCGTTTGAACGAATTCACCGTTCGAATTTAATTGGCATGGGCATCCTGCCGCTGGAATTTCCGCAAGGCGTAACGCGTAAAACGTTAGGACTAACCGGGGAAGAGAAGATTGATATTGGCGATCTGCAAAATCTACAACCCGGTGCGACGGTTCCGGTGACGCTTACGCGCGCGGATGGTAGCCAGGAGGTCGTACCCTGCCGTTGTCGTATCGACACCGCGACGGAGTTGACCTACTACCAGAACGACGGCATTTTGCATTATGTCATTCGTAATATGTTGAAGTAACAAGTATTTGCTTGCCGGTTATTTTGCTTCCGGCAAGCAAACTAATTACACAATGCAAGAGGGTTATTTGTTCAGCAAATGGCCCATTTTCTCGGCTTTGGTATCGAGATAATGTTCGTTATTGGGGTTACGACCTACAATCAATGGTACGCGTTCAACAATATTAATCCCTGCTTCGGTCAGAATTTCGACTTTTTTCGGGTTATTGGTTAACAAGCGGACTTCATTGACGCCAAGGAGTTTGAACATATCAGCGCAAAGAGTGAAGTCGCGCTCATCAGCGGCGAAGCCTAACTGGTGGTTAGCCTCTACGGTATCGTAACCTTGATCCTGCAGTGCGTAAGCGCGGATTTTATTCAGCAGACCAATGTTACGACCTTCCTGACGGTGATACAGCAAAATACCACGGCCTTCCTCGGCAATTTGCGTCAATGCCGCTTCGAGCTGGAAGCCACAATCGCAGCGCAAGCTGAACAGGGCGTCACCGGTCAGACATTCGGAATGGACGCGCGCAAGTACCGGGGTATGCCCGGAAATATCGCCATAGACTAGCGCGACATGATCGTGTCCGGTTGCCAGTTCTTCAAATCCCACCATCAGGAAATCGCCCCATGGGGTTGGCAGTTTGGCTTCTGCCACACGTTTAAGCTGCATGAAATTCTCCAGATAATGCTGGTTCTGTATTGGCTTATTTTGCCATAACGAGAAGGGGTTCACCTAATCACGATGCGTCGATCGTTCACGGAATGGCACAAATCTGTCAATTTTTCCTGGAACTGGCGTTTTCAGTTATGATTGTGGGACTTATCAAAAAGGAGAGGCCATGCGTTCGATTGCCAGACGTACCGCAGTGGGAGCTGCACTATTGCTTGTCATGCCAGTAGCCGTATGGATTTCTGGCTGGCGTTGGCAACCTGGAGAACAAAGTTGGCTACTAAAAGCGGCTTTTTGGGTTACTGAAACTGTCACCCAGCCCTGGGGCGTCATTACACATTTGATTTTATTCGGCTGGTTTCTCTGGTGTCTGCGTTTTCGCATTAAGGCTGCCTTTGTATTATTTGCCATTCTGGCGGCCGCAATCCTTGTGGGACAAGGCGTTAAATCCTGGATCAAAGACAAAGTCCAGGAACCACGACCTTTTGTTATCTGGCTGGAAAAAACACATCATATTCCGGTTGATGAGTTCTACACTTTAAAGCGAGCAGAACGCGGAAATTTAGTGAAAGAACAGTTGGCTGAAGAGAAAAATATCCCACAATATTTGCGTTCACACTGGCAGAAAGAGACGGGGTTTGCCTTTCCTTCCGGTCACACGATGTTTGCTGCCAGTTGGGCACTGCTGGCCGTTGGTTTGCTGTGGCCGCGTCGGCGAACGTTAACCATTGCTATCTTGCTGGTCTGGGCAACGGGAGTCATGGGAAGCCGCCTGCTGCTCGGGATGCATTGGCCACGCGATCTGGTAGTAGCTACGTTGATTTCGTGGGCGCTGGTGGCGGTGGCAACGTGGCTTGCGCAACGAATTTGTGGGCCATTAACACCACCTGCGGAAGAAAATCGCGAAATAGCGCAACGAGAACAAGAAAGTTAACGCTGGTTGATTTTCCGAATTTAGCCCTTAAATCATCAACAATGCGCGTGGATGCCATTTCGCAGACGGCGCGAAAATGGTACTTTAAAGGGCTATTGCGGTAAGTTGACCATAATTTATTCGCTCTAACCACATAACGGGAAGTAATGTGAAATATTTACTCATTTTCTTACTGGTGTTAGCGATCTTCGTGATTTCGGTCACGTTGGGTGCGCAGAACGATCAACAGGTGACGTTTAATTATCTGTTAGCGCAAGGGGAGTACCGTATTTCCACATTGCTGGCGGTATTGTTTGCTGCGGGGTTTGCTATCGGTTGGTTGATTTGTGGCCTGTTCTGGCTGCGAGTTCGTGTTTCCCTGGCGCGCGCTGAACGTAAAATAAAGCGACTGGAAAACCAGCTTTCACCCGCGACTGACGTGGCTGTAGTGCCGCACTCGTCAGCGGCGAAGGAATAACTTTCTATGCTGGAGTTGTTGTTTCTGCTTTTGCCTGTAGCCGCTGCCTATGGCTGGTATATGGGCCGCAGAAGTGCGCAACAAAACAAGCAAGATGAAGCCAACCGCTTGTCGCGTGATTACGTAGCGGGGGTTAACTTCCTGCTTAGTAATCAACAGGATAAAGCGGTAGACCTGTTTCTCGATATGCTTAAAGAGGATACAGGCACCGTTGAAGCCCACCTTACGCTCGGAAACCTGTTCCGTTCGCGTGGCGAAGTTGATCGCGCTATTCGCATCCATCAGACCCTAATGGAAAGCGCCTCGCTGACCTATGAACAGCGTCTGTTGGCGATTCAACAACTGGGGCGTGATTACATGGCCGCCGGGTTATACGACCGCGCGGAAGACATGTTCAATCAGCTGACCGATGAAACTGACTTCCGCATTGGCGCGCTGCAACAGTTGCTACAAATCTACCAGGCTACCAGTGAGTGGCAGAAAGCAATTGATGTTGCCGAACGCCTGGTGAAGCTGGGTAAAGATAAACAGCGCGTCGAAATTGCCCATTTCTACTGTGAGTTAGCCCTGCAGCATATGGCCAGCGACGATCTCGATCGTGCCATGACATTGCTAAAAAAAGGGGCGGCGGCAGATAAAAACAGCGCCCGCGTATCCATCATGATGGGACGCGTGTTTATGGCGAAAGGAGAATACGCCAAAGCCGTCGAAAGTTTGCAACGCGTGATATCCCAGGACAGAGAACTGGTCAGCGAAACGCTGGAAATGTTGCAAACCTGCTATCAGCAGTTGGGTAAAACTGCCGAATGGGCAGAATTCCTGCAACGCGCGGTGGAAGAGAACACCGGTGCCGATGCTGAATTGATGCTTGCGGATATCATCGAAGCGCGCGACGGTAGTGAGGCTGCACAGATCTATATTACGCGCCAGCTTCAGCGTCATCCGACCATGCGTGTGTTCCATAAGTTAATGGATTACCACTTAAATGAAGCGGAAGAAGGGCGTGCCAAAGAGAGCCTGATGGTGCTGCGTGACATGGTTGGCGAAAAGGTACGTAGTAAGCCTCGTTATCGCTGCCAGAAATGTGGTTTTACCGCATACACCCTCTACTGGCATTGTCCGTCTTGTCGGGCCTGGTCAACCATTAAACCGATTCGCGGTCTTGATGGCCTGTAATTTTTAAAAAAATCCTACTTTAGTTACAACATACTAGTTATTGATGTTCCATTGTGCTCCGGCAACGACGGCGCAGAAAAAGCCTGCCAGGGGAAAAATCGCAACTGTTAATTTTTTATTTCCACGGGTAGAATGCTCGCCGTTTACCTGTTTCGCGCCACTTCCGGTGCCCATCATCAAGAAGGTCTGGTCATGACGTTAACTGCTTCATCTTCTTCCCGCGCTGTTACGAATTCTCCTGTGGTTGTTGCCCTTGATTATCATAATCGTGATGACGCGCTGTCCTTTGTCGACAAGATCGACCCACGCGATTGTCGTCTGAAGGTCGGCAAAGAGATGTTTACATTGTTTGGGCCACAGTTTGTGCGCGAACTTCAACAGCGTGGTTTTGATATCTTTCTTGACCTGAAATTCCACGATATTCCTAACACTGCTGCGCACGCTGTCGCTGCTGCAGCTGACTTAGGCGTGTGGATGGTGAATGTTCATGCCTCTGGTGGGGCGCGTATGATGACCGCAGCGCGTGAGGCACTGGTTCCGTTTGGCAAAGATGCACCGCTTTTGATTGCTGTGACAGTGTTGACCAGCATGGAAGCCAGCGACCTGGTCGATCTTGGCATGACACTGTCACCTGCAGATTATGCAGAACGTCTGGCGGCACTGACGCAAAAATGTGGCCTTGATGGTGTGGTGTGTTCTGCTCAGGAAGCTGTGCGCTTTAAACAGGTATTCGGTCAGGAGTTCAAACTGGTTACGCCGGGCATTCGTCCGCAGGGGAGTGAAGCTGGTGACCAGCGCCGCATTATGACGCCAGAACAGGCGTTGTCGGCTGGTGTTGATTATATGGTGATTGGTCGCCCGGTAACGCAATCGGTAGATCCAGCGCAGACGCTGAAAGCGATCAACGCCTCTTTACAGCGGAGTGCATGATGAGTGATTCCAACAGCCGTCTGGTCTACTCAACGGAAACCGGACGTATTGATGAGCCCAAAGCGGCCCCTGTACGCCCTAAAGGCGACGGTGTGGTGCGTATTCAGCGTCAGACCAGTGGACGTAAAGGTAAGGGCGTTTGCCTGATTACCGGTGTCGATCTCGATGATGCCGAACTGACAAAACTTGCAGCGGAACTGAAGAAAAAATGCGGCTGCGGCGGAGCAGTTAAAGATGGAGTTATTGAAATCCAGGGCGATAAGCGTGATTTATTAAAATCACTACTTGAAGCGAAAGGGATGAAGGTAAAACTCGCAGGTGGTTAACATAAAAAGCCACGGATATATCCGTGGCTTTCGAATATTTTACTGTGTGTATTATTCAGTTATTTCGTACTGAACAGAATCAAGCGTATTATAATTGCGAGTCGATAATCGACATTTATTTACGATTATTTACCGACCTGGTGACCAATAACACCACCGACAGCTGCACCACCTAATGTACCCAACGTACTGCCATCGGTCAGTACTGCACCGCCTAATGCCCCTGCACCCGCGCCGATTGCGGTGTTGCGGTCCCGTTTAGACCAGTTAGAACAGGCACTCAGAGACATTGCCAGGGTAATTGCCAGAACAGCCGCGGTCATTTTTTTGCTCGTTACAAACATAATACTCTCTCCTGAATTTATGATTCACGGAAGTAAGCTCTCTATAACTATAATAGCTAAGAATAAGCCTGGTGAAATTATTCCGTGAAATCTGCTCGCGCGCAGGGTTATATCACGCAGGTGATAATGACTTCCTGTTATATCGCTGATAATAATTTTATATCTTGAGAGTGTTAATAACAGGTAAATAGTCTTAATTATCAACCAGGAATCATCTTAGAGCGGATGATTTGCCAAACTGCAAATCATCCGTAGAGAAGGGAAATGGTTAAATGTCAACGACGTGAACGGTGAGTTTACTGTGCTCAAGATGCATCAGATCGCTGGCGCGTATTTTCGAATCGGTAATCACGCGATTGAATCGCTCAACGGGACCGATGGAGTATGAATGTACAGCACCAAATTTCGAGCTGTCAGTCAGGACTATCGCTTCGCACTCTTTTTCCAGCACGGCATTGACCACATCGGTACGCATCATATCGCGACCGGTGAATCCAGTTTCAGGTTGCCAGCCATCAATACCAATAAATGCTTTGCTGAAATGTACCTGCTGGATGCACTGGCGTGTCAAAGGGCCAACCATACTTTCGCTTTTTTTCTGGTACACGCCACCGAGCAAAATGACTTCACAAGGCGCGTCTTTCAGCAAATGCGCAATGTAGCTGCTGACTGTGATGATAGTGACATTTTTCTTCTGTTCGCCCAGAGTCCGGGCGAGCAGGGCATTGCTGCTACCATTTTCGATAAAGATGGTTTCGTCCGGTTGAACCAGTGACGCGGCAAACTCGGCGAGTTCACGCTTCAGCGTATAGTTGCTCATCATACGGGTTTCGACGTCATCACTATCAAGCGAAACTGCAAAGCCATGTGCACGGCGGAGGTAACTCAGTTTTTCGAGGGTGTTGAGATCCTGGCGAATGGTAACTTCAGAAACTCCAGTGGCTTTTGCCAGATCGGTTACGCTAACCTGACCCTGGTCAATGACCATCTGTAGAATAGTTTGTTGTCGGGAATTCATCGCTGTAATTCTTATAACGTTATAATACTAAATAAAAAAATACTGACGCGCCGGGCATCCTCAAATAGGAAAACCTGAAGGCACGATTGTTAAATCTCCCACGGTGCCTTCGGGATGTCTGGCGTAGATTCAGCAACCTGGCGCAAGAGTTCTGCTTTAAGTATCTCGAGATTATGGATCGCAGAGTGGTAATCGCCTGCCACAAGGATATCTAACACAATATCAATACGTTCGGCAACGCGCTGAGCATCAAATTCAGACATCAAGGACATCCTTATAGCAAAAGTGGAAAATGAATAATGCAAAAATTGCCGCTAAAAGAGAAGTGTTTAACAGCAACGGCTAATTATCATCCAGGAATACGATATATAATGACGGGATATAGCGCTAAGTATATATATTCATCTACTTATGCGCGCTTCAGATAGCGTTTATACCAGCGTTCGAAGGCGACGGCGGGCATCGGTTTGGCAAACAAAAATCCTTGCCGCTCATTGATCCCGTTCTTGGTTAAAAAAGCATCTTCCTTTGCACTCTCTACACCTTCGGCGATCACCTGAAGATTCAATGCCTGGGCCACAGCGACGATCGCCCGGACCAGTGACTGCGAGACAGGTTGTTTGTGAATATCTCGAACAAAAACCTGGTCAAGTTTGATGGCATCGATCGGAAAGCGCGCCAGTTGCGAAAGTGAAGAGTAGCCGGTACCAAAATCATCCAGATGCACTTGCGCACCTAGTTGGCTAAATTGTTGAATAACAGACAGTGCCAGTTCATCATTCTCAATCAGACAACTCTCTGTCAGTTCAACATCTATAGGGCAGTATTCAAAATTGAGTTCCTGGAGAACCTGTTTCAGGGCGGTGAAAATGGTTTGATCGGCGAGCTGACGTGCAGAAATATTTACCGCCACTCGCAGGTTAATACCTTTATCCCGCCACTTCGCCACCTGGCGTACGACATCGAGAATCACCCAACGGCCTAAAGGCACAATTAGCCCTGACTCTTCGGCGTAGGAAATGAAGTCCAACGGTGGAATCAACCCACGTTCAGGTGACTGCCAACGTACTAGTGCTTCCAGACTGCGCACTTCGCCACGCCAGGTGATTTTCGGTTGATAGTGAATAACCAACTGATCGTTTTCCAGTGCTTTACGCAAGTTGGTATCCAGCCAGAGATATTCAAATACCCGTTGATTCATTTCTGGGGTAAAAACGCAAAATTGTCCTCGTCCGCCTTCCTTCGCTGTGTACATTGCTGTGTCGGCGTGACGAATAATAGCCGTGCTGTCTGAACCATGTTCGGGAGAGAGTGCAATACCTACTGAACAGCTGGTATAAACTTCAATTAAACCAATGCGAAAGGGGAGCCGTAAGCGGGTCAAAATTCGTGATGCCATTGCTTCCAGCGCGCTTTGTGAGGTGTTGGATGCCAGTACCAGAAACTCATCGCCACCTGGACGCGCCAACACCTGGTCATGTTCGAGACAGCTTAAAATAGCCAATGACACGTCGCGTAATAACTGGTCACCAAACAAATGCCCATAGGCGTCGTTGACCTTTTTGAAATTATCCAAATCAAGATACACAACCCCAACTTTATTGTTATCTGCATGATTAATAGCGTGATCGATTAAATCCTGCATTGCGTTACGATTCGGCAGTCCGGTGATACTGTCGGTATTTGCCAGAATACGCAGTCGCTCCTGAGCGCGGCGCTCTTCGGTAATGTCGGTGCCGGAACAGATTAAAAAAATCTCGTTTTTGCCACTGCCGCTGTGGACAAATTTATTGCGAAACAGAAACAGCCGCTGGCCTTTACGTGTTGGTATCCACAGTTCGACTTCATATGCATTGCCGCTTCGAAAAAATACACGGTTATTGCGCCTGGATGCCGCAGCTTCACGACGGCTCATAAACAGTTTAAACACGCTTTGGCCAATGACGTCGTGTTCTTTCAACCCAGTGTAATCTTCACATAACCGATTGAAGCGTTGGATATTCCCCCGGCTGTCGAGAATCACTATTGCGGAATGTGCTTCAGAAACTACCTGCTCAGCAAAGGAAAGCCCGTGTGATAAATCACGAGCAACCGCCGGTGTGTCATGCCATGCAGACGCGTTGCCAGCCCATTCCCGTTTATTGATTTTTCGTCCTACCAGATGCACAGAAAGATCGCTTTCATCGACGGTCAGACTCATCATCAGGCTGGAGGTGATGACCGTCATTTCCCTGATGCGAGCAGCCTGTTCGGCAGATAACTGCAATGTACGATCAGGTTCTGTGGTTTCGGTGGTAGAAAAGCGCAAAACATCGCTGCTTTCCGTCAACCGCCAGTATGGATTGTGCGATCCGAGAAAGTTGTACAACGTTGTGGACTCCCTAACGGTTTTCATGATGCATATCCTCCGGTTAACAGCGGAGTCCGCGGTTAAATAAAAGGAACAACATGACTTACATGAAATTAACGGCGGCTAAACGCATTGTTTTTTTTATATATTTATTTGTAATCC
>NZ_SJWV01000147.1:0-10346 GCF_004352695.1 Escherichia sp. KCJ4928 | reverse complement strand
GTTTATGGGACCGCCAATAATACGAAAATCAATCCTGGCGGAGAACAGCATATAAAAGAATTTGGTGTAAGTAATAATACTGAAATTAACGGAGGGTATCAGTACATTGAAATGAATGGCGCCGCAGAATACTCAGTATTAAATGACGGTTATCAAATTGTTCAAATGGGTGGCGCGGCAAACCAGACTACGCTCAATAATGGTGTGCTACAGGTTTATGGCGCAGCGAATGATACCACGATTAAAGGCGGGCGCTTAATCGTTGAAAAAGATGGGGGGGCCGTCTTTGTCGCTATCGAAAAGGGAGGACTACTGGAGGTTAAAGAGGGGGGATTAGCGATTGCGGTAGATCAGAAAGCAGGCGGTGCTATTAAAACAACCACGCGGGCCATGGAGGTATTCGGAACAAACCGTCTCGGTCAGTTCGATATCAAGAATGGTATTGCTAATAATATGTTGTTGGAAAACGGCGGAAGTTTGCGAGTTGAAGAAAATGACTTCGCTTATAATACCACTGTAGATAGTGGCGGCTTACTGGAGGTTATGGATGGCGGGACTGTAACTGGCGTTGATAAAAAAGCAGGCGGAAAATTAATTGTCTCAACGAATGCGCTGGAAGTGAGTGGTCCAAACAGTAAAGGCCAATTTAGTATAAAAGATGGTGTGTCAAAAAATTATGAACTGGATGATGGTTCCGGGCTCATTGTTATGGAGGACACGCAGGCCATTGATACTATCCTTGATGAGCATGCCACTATGCAATCGCTGGGAAAGGATACTGGTACGAAAGTGCAGGCAAATGCGGTATATGATCTCGGTCGATCAGATCAGAATGGAAGTATCACGTATTCCTCAAAAGCCATCTCTGAAAATATGGTTATCAACAATGGCCGCGCTAACGTCTGGGCTGGCACAATGGTTAACGTTTCAGTCAGAGGGAATGATGGCATTCTTGAGGTCATGAAGCCGCAAATAAATTATGCACCCGCAATGTTGGTGGGTAAGGTAGTGGTTTCTGAGGGCGCTTCTTTTAGAACGCATGGTGCCGTGGATACCAGCAAAGCGGACGTTTCGCTCGAAAATAGTGTATGGACCATCATTGCCGATATCACTACGACGAACCAAAACACCCTCCTCAACTTAGCCAACCTTGCGATGTCTGACGCAAATGTGATTATGATGGATGAGCCAGTGACTCGTTCATCAGTGACGGCAAGTGCGGAAAATTTCATTACGTTGACCACCAATACCCTGTCGGGAAACGGCAATTTTTATATGCGTACCGATATGGCTAATCATCAGAGCGATCAGCTCAACGTCACCGATCAGGCAACAGGTGATTTCAAAATATTCGTGACGGACACCGGTGCCAGCCCGGCAGCAGGAGATAGCCTTACACTGGTAACAACGGGCGGCGGTGATGCTGCATTTACGTTGGGCAATGCCGGAGGCGTTGTTGATATCGGTACGTATGAATATACCTTGCTGGATAATGGCAACCATAGCTGGAGTTTGGCAGAGAATCGCGCGCAAATTACCCCTTCAACCACTGATGTGCTGAATATGGCGGCAGCACAACCGCTGGTATTTGATGCAGAACTGGACACCGTGCGTGAGCGTCTTGGTAGCGTAAAAGGCGTTAATTACGATACGGCGATGTGGAGTTCGGCAATTAACACCCGCAACAACGTGACCACTGATGCGGGCGCTGGCTTTGAGCAAACATTGACCGGGCTGACGCTCGGTATCGATAGCCGTTTCTCCCGTGAAGAAACCAGCACAATTCGCGGCTTGTTCTTTGGTTACTCTCATTCTGATATTGGTTTTGATCGCGGCGGCAAAGGCAATGTCGATAGCTATACCCTGGGGGCTTATGCCGGTTGGGAGCATCAGAACGGTGCCTATGTTGATGGAGTGGTGAAAGTTGACCGTTTTGCCAACACCATCCATTGCAAGATGAGTAATGGGGCAACAGCGTTTGGCGATTACAATAGTAACGGCGCGGGTGCTCATGTCGAGAGCGGGTTCCGTTGGGTTGACGGATTGTGGAGTGTTAGACCCTATCTGGCCTTTACCGGCTTTACCACAGATGGTCAGGACTACACGTTATCAAACGGCATGCGCGCGGATGTGGGAAATACCCGGATATTACGCGCTGAAGCGGGAACGGCGGTAAGCTATCACATGGACCTGCAAAACGGTACGACGCTGGAACCCTGACTGAAAGCCGCCGTGCGTCAGGAATACGCCGATTCTAACCAGGTGAAAGTTAATGACGATGGCAAATTTAATAATGATGTGGCTGGAACCCGTGGCGTTTATCAGGCTGGGATAAGGTCATCGTTTACCCCGACGTTAAGCGGTCATTTGTCAGTCAGCTATGGCAATGGCGCAGGGGTAGAATCGCCGTGGAATACTCAGGCGGGTGTGGTCTGGACGTTCTGATAACAAAAAATAAACAGGCTGTGATGTGTCACGGTCTGTTTATCGAATTAATTGCAGATATAAAAAAAACCAACCGTAAAGGTTGATTTTTTCTTGGGATTTTTGGTCGGCACGAGAGGATTTGAACCTCCGACCCCCGACACCCCATGACGGTGCGCTACCAGGCTGCGCTACGTGCCGACTCGTGGCTGCTAATACTACCGTTTTCCACACCGATTGCAAGTAAGATATTTTGCTAACTGATTTATAATTAATCAGTTAGCGATAAAACGCTTCTCGTCTGTCAGTACTTGCAATAACAAACTCAACTGTGGTTTTTCATCTTTCACTCTTTCACCACGTAAGTTGTAAGTGCGGTATTTACCGTTATTGTTCAGCACCAGCGTCTTTTTCGGGGTGGTAATTGCCAGCGTATCGTTATCCGCTGCAGTAACCCAGTAATGACGGCGTTGAGGGTTGAACAAATCCTGACCTTGCGAATATTCGCTGGCAGGTGTGCTGACATGTAGCAGGCGTTGCATCAGCGTCGTCATCAGATCGGTATGATCAGTCAGAGCATTAATACGCTGCGCCGGCGTGCCTGGCCAGTGAATCACTAATGGCACCTGCAGATGACCGTGGGACCAGTCAAAGGTTTCTTCCTCTTCGCTCAGTGGAATACCCCGACCGGCAGTGATAATCACTACCGTATTGTCCAGTTTGCCAGAATCACGCAGTGCATTGAGCACGCGGTTGATCTGGTCATCGACATTGCCTGCCGCCCGGCTATATTTCCGTGCAAATGCCTGCTGATTGCTGTCGTCAATGTTAGTACCATTGAAAGAAACCCACGAGAACCAGCGGTTATCTTCTTGTGCGTAGCGTCCCAACCAGTTGATCCACTGCGTGGCGGTCTGCTCGTCGGATTGGGTGCGTACGCTCGGCATCGAGAAATCTGACAACAATGCCTGGCGATACAGCGGGCTGGTAAAGCCATCTGATGAGAATAACCCCAGCTGATAGCCTTGCTGATTAAGCGCAGTAATTAATGCCGCAGGCGTACGGGTCGACAGAATGCCGTCCATATAGCTCGGCGAGATGCCATAGAACAGGCCAAAGATGCCGTTGTCTGTAGTGTTGCCGGAGCTCATATGGCGCGTGAACGAAATATTTTGCTCAGCAAAACCTGCCAGCGCAGGCATCTGCTTCTCGAAGCGTGAGTAGTTCAGGCCATCGACAGTAATCAACAGCACATTCTGCCCGGTGCCCATATCGCGATAGCGCAGTTCGCTTAACGGATACTGAACGGAAACGGCGTCTGGATTACCTTGCTCAATAAGACGGCGTTGATACTCCTGCGCATCAAGCAGACCATGCTTCTCAAGAAAACGTCGCGCCGTCATCGGGTACGAAAGCGGCAGGTTAGCGCGCTGCATGGTGATCGGGCGATAGAAGTTGGCATCGGCCCAGATATACACCACATGCGAGGCGATAAAGGCGATAAATAAGAATGCGGCCAGCGGGCGCGCGAAGCGCCGACGACGCGTCAGGCTGCGCAGCTTTTGCCAGCTCCACGTCGCAAACACCAGTTCAAGCAATAAAATAACCGGCACGCTGATGAACATCAGCTGCCAGTCGCGCGCCATCTCATTTTCGTCTGGGTTGATAACCAGTTGCCAGACGATGGGATTAAGATGGAGATGGAAACGAGTAAAGACTTCGCTATCGATCAGTAATAGCGTCATTCCCGCCGTTGCCAGAATGACGGACAAAAACCTCATCAGCCTCTGGGAGCCGACGATAAAGGTCAGCGGGAAGAGGATCAGCAAGTAGGTGGCGAACACCAGGAAGCTGAAATGGCCGATAATGCTTACGTAGGAATAAATGCGACCAGCAAGCGTTGTCGGCCAGTCGGCGATAAACAGGTAACGGCTGCCAATGACGAGCGAAAGCAGAATATTGAACAGTGCAAACCAGTGCCCCCAACTGACCATCTGGGAGACTTTTTCACGGTAGCGCTGACGATGAGTTACCATAACCTGTTATCTGTTTCCCTTAGTGCGCTTTGTCTTCGTTGATAGAGGACTGTAAGGCGCGGGCAAAAGAGTTGGCAATTGCCTGGCGTTGGGCCGGGGCAATGCTGGTATTGATAAGGTTAGTGACCATGTTGCCTAACACCATCAGGGAAAGGTCGGTCGGAGCCTTATGTTTTTCCAGTACGTTGAGCAGCTCTGCGAGCAATTGTTCAACCTGTTCATCACTGTAGCGGGAAATTTGTGGCATAAATCGAAATCAGTTAGTTGATGAAAGGGCAACATATTACCGTAGCAACGGTTTTTTTTCTGCTTTTTTATGCGTTAAATCATTCTCGTTACGCTGCCTTCTGTAAAATGACCGCCATCTTTTATTGCGTCGCTTAACCGGCGGTGGTTGAATACCGCCCGGTCTTAAAGGAGAGTTTATCATGAGTCTGGATATCAACCAGATTGCCCTGCACCAGCTTATCAAGCGTGATGAGCAGAACCTTGAGCTGGTGTTGCGCGATTCATTGCTGGAACCGACAGAAACCGTCGTTGAGATGGTGGCAGAACTGCATCGGGTCTATAGCGCCAAAAATAAAGCTTACGGCTTGTTTAGCGAAGAGAGTGAACTGGCGCAGACGCTGCGCTTACAGCGTCAGGGCGAAGAGGACTTTCTGGCATTTAGCCGCGCGGCAACCGGGCGCCTGCGTGACGAATTAGCGAAATATCCTTTTGCTGACGGTGGATTCGTGCTGTTTTGCCACTACCGTTATCTGGCGGTGGAGTATCTGCTGGTGGCAGTTCTGAGCAACCTGAGCAGTATGCGCGTTAACGAAAATCTCGACATCAACCCAACCCATTATCTTGATATCAATCATGCGGATATTGTTGCACGTATCGATTTAACCGAATGGGAAACCAATCCAGAGTCCACCCGCTATCTCACTTTCCTGAAAGGGCGAGTAGGGCGCAAAGTGGCGGATTTCTTTATGGATTTCCTCGGGGCCAGCGAAGGATTGAACGCGAAAGCGCAAAACCGTGGGCTGTTGCAAGCGGTTGATGATTTCACTGCCGAAGCACAACTGGATAAAGCAGAGCGACAGAACGTGCGCCAGCAGGTTTATAGCTACTGTAATGAGCAGCTGCAGGCAGGCGAAGAGATCGAACTGGAATCGCTGTCGAAAGAGCTGGCAGGCGTAAGCGAAGTGAGCTTCACGGAGTTTGCGGCTGAAAAAGGCTACGAACTGGAAGAGAGCTTCCCGGCAGACCGTAGCACACTGCGTCAGTTGACGAAGTTTGCCGGTAGCGGCGGTGGCTTGACTATTAACTTTGATGCGATGCTGTTAGGTGAACGCATCTTCTGGGATCCAGCAACCGATACCTTGACCATTAAAGGCACGCCGCCGAATTTGCGCGACCAATTGCAGCGCCGGACGTCTGGCGGCAATTAATCGGTTTTGTGTTCTGAATGCCAGATGCGGCGTGAACGCCTTATCTGGCCTGCAAAAAATAGCAATACCGTAATCAGGCATAATCTGCAGATACAAAAAACCCCGCCGGAGCGGGGTTTTTTACAACTTATTCAGCAATTAAGCGCGAACGAAGTCGATGTGCTGCAGCTTCGGTTTGTACGGGTGACGCTGTACGTCCTGAGCTTTAACTTTGATTTCTTTACCGTCAACAACGATGGTCAGAACTTCGCTGTAGAATTCAGCTTTAGCTTGCATGTTCATGACTTTGTCGTGATCCAGCTCGATAGCCAGCGGTGCTTCTTTGCCACCGTAGATGATTGCCGGGAACTTGTTAGCGGCACGCAGGCGGCGGCTCGCACCCTTACCCTGCTCTTTACGTACTTCTGCGTTGATAGTAAACATTTCTTTCTCTCTTAAATTAATCCTGCTACAGGCGACCCAGCAACAGGTAAGTGATCTGCTTTGCGTATGCAAAAGCGGGCGAGATTCTATACTCAATCGCCTTATACATCAATCAAAACTACCATTAACCGCGTAATTCGTGCGCCCGACGAAAACGACCTTCGTAATCGAACACTTTTTCACGCACCTGCCAGTACTGACCTTTCATGCGGGCGACGACAAAATCCGGATGTCGCAGTAAGGCTTGCTGGGCGAGGATATCGGCGGCGGTGATCCAGCGCAGAGGGATGCCCGGTGTGCGCGTATGCGGGCGGATAAAAAGCTGCTCGAAGGCAGTTCGCTGGGCGGGCGTTTGCAGACGGAAACGCTCACTCACATCCGCGCCGTCTTCATCGTAATAGGTGATTTTCAACCATTCGCCTTTCTCGTCGTGCCCATGCTGCAAAGACATGCCGCTACAGCGTAATACCAGCGCATCTTTCAGTCGTAGCGCCGCTTTTAACATATCATCCGGATCAACCAGTACCGTGTCACATTCGCGGCAGCGGCGAGCGGCAATATCATTTTCTGCGTTACATTGCGGGCAATTTTTAAAACGGAAACGGAAGTCACACTGTTCGCGATGACCGTCGTCATCTTCAAACCATCCCTGACAGCGGCGACCAAAGTGTTCAATCAATGTCCCGTCGGCGGTCGTTTTCCCCCAAAAGGTGTTGGCAAAACCGCAGGCAGGGCAGAAAACCTGTACCGGAACGTTGTCACTTTTGCCTTTCGGTGTACCAACTTCCGGCGCGTAGAGATCGTGAGGATTACCCGCATAATCAAGAATTAAACAATCAGTCTTGCCCGGAGCGAGACGCAGACCGCGCCCGACAATTTGTTGGTAAAGACTCACTGATTCGGTAGGGCGCAGAATGGCGATAAGATCGACGTGCGGGGCGTCAAATCCGGTGGTCAGTACTGCGACGTTGACCAGATAGCGAAAACGCTGGGCTTTAAAATCTTCAATTAACACATCGCGCTCAGCGCCGGGGGTGTCGCCAGTAATCAGTGCAGCATCTTCGGCAGGCAGTAATCCCACAATCTCTTTTGCGTGTTCAACGGTGGCGGCGAAAATCATTACCCCTTTGCGCTTTTCGGCGAACTCCATGATCTGGCTGATGATATGTGGCGTAATGCGTTGCTGTTTTTTCAGCTCACGGTTGAGATCAGCTTCGCTGAACAGCCCGTTACTCTGTGCCTGCAAGCGGCTGAAATCGTATTGCACTACTGGCATATCCAGTCGTTCTGGCGGCGTCAGATAGCCGTGTTTAATCATATAACGCAGCGGCAGCTCATAAATGCAGTCACGGAAAAGGGCTTTCTCATCGCCGCGTACCATGCCGTGATAATGGAACTGGTAGATCCAGCCTTTGCCCAATCGAAAAGGCGTGGCAGTCAGCCCCAGCAGGCGTAAGTGGGGATTCACTTTAGTCAGGTGAGTGAGGATTTGCTGATACTGGCTCTCTTCATCGTCACCAATACGGTGGCATTCATCGACAATCAACAGCGAAAATTCACCCTGAAAGGCATCAAGATTACGAGCGACCGACTGCACGCTGCCAAATACCACTTTACCGTGGCTCTCTTTGCGCTTTAACCCAGCGGCAAAAATATCGGCTTCCAGCCCCAGCGCCTGATACTTTGCATGGTTTTGCGCCACCAGTTCTTTGACGTGTGCCAGCACCAGAACACGACCACGCGCCAGCCGCGCCAGTTCGGCAATCACCAGGCTTTTACCTGCGCCGGTGGGCAGCACGATAACGGCAGGGGTTTTATGACGACGAAAATGGTTGAGCGTGGCATCCACGGCTTCTTGCTGATATGGGCGGAGTGTAAAAATCATGGTCTCGCGTAGGTAGATTATTCTGCTAATAGTATGCCATGGATCTTTTTCCCTTGAGGGATGTTATTAGACCGCTATACTGGGCAGACAACAGTTCAGATTTTCGGGTCAATGCCCGACCTCCGTTTTTACAGGCAAAATCACACACATGCGACTTGATAAATTTATCGCACAGCAACTCGGCGTTAGCCGTGCTATTGCCGGGCGTGAAATCCGCGGCAATCGTGTCACCGTCGATGGCGAAATTGTTCGTAATGCAGCGTTCAAACTGCTTCCTGAACATGATGTCGCTTACGATGGCAACCCGCTGGCGCAGCAACATGGTCCACGTTACTTCATGCTCAATAAGCCTCAGGGCTATGTTTGCTCCACGGACGACCCTGATCACCCAACGGTGCTCTATTTTCTGGATGAACCGGTAGCCTGGAAACTGCACGCCGCAGGACGTCTGGATATCGATACCACCGGTCTGGTGCTGATGACTGATGATGGTCAGTGGTCGCACCGCATTACTTCTCCGCGCCATCATTGCGAGAAGACCTATCTGGTGACACTGGAATCACCTGTAGCTGACGATACGGCAGAGCAATTTGCTAAAGGCGTGCAGCTGCATAACGAAAAAGATCTCACTAAGCCTGCGGTGCTGGAAGTGATTACCCCAACGCAGGTTCGTCTGACCATCAGCGAAGGGCGTTATCATCAGGTGAAACGCATGTTCGCCGCTGTGGGTAACCATGTGGTTGAGCTGCATCGTGAACGTATTGGCGGTATTACGCTGGATGCTGATTTAGCCCCCGGTGAATATCGTCCGTTAACTGAAGAAGAAATTGCCAGCGTCGTCTAACTTTTCCATGACTTTCAGGAGCCCGTTGTGACCACCCGACAGCATTCGTCGTTTGCTATTGTTTTTATCCTTGGCCTGCTGGCCATGTTGATGCCGCTGTCGATTGATATGTATCTGCCCGCGCTACCGGTAATTTCAGCGCAGTTTGGCGTACCTGCGGGCAGTACGCAGATGACCCTCAGTACTTATATTCTGGGCTTTGCGTTGGGGCAGTTAATCTACGGGCCGATGGCAGACAGCTTCGGGCGTAAGCCGGTGGTGCTCGGCGGTACGCTGGTGTTTGCCGCCGCCGCGGTGGCGTGTGCGTTGGCAAACACCATCGATCAGCTGATTGTGATGCGTTTCTTCCACGGGCTGGCTGCGGCTGCGGCCAGCGTGGTCATTAACGCCCTGATGCGCGATATTTACCCGAAAGAAGAGTTCTCGCGGATGATGTCGTTTGTCATGCTGGTGACCACTATTGCACCGTTGATGGCACCGATTGTCGGCGGTTGGGTGCTGGTGTGGCTGAGCTGGCATTACATCTTCTGGATCCTGGCATTAGCGGCGATTCTGGCTTCGGCAATGATTTTCTTCCTGATTAAAGAAACCTTACCACCGGAGCGTCGTCAGCCATTTCACATTCGTACCACTATTGGTAACTTTGCGGCGCTGTTCCGTCATAAGCGTGTCCTGAGTTATATGCTGGCCAGCGGTTTCAGCTTTGCCGGAATGTTCTCGTTCCTGAGCGCCGGACCGTTTGTCTACATTGAAATTAACCACGTCGCGCCGGAAAACTTTGGTTATTACTTTGCACTAAACATTGTTTTCCTGTTCGTGATGACCATCTTTAACAGCCGCTTCGTTCGCCGCATTGGCGCGTTAAATATGTTCCGCTCGGGGTTGTGGATACAATTTATTATGGCAGCGTGGATGGTCATCAGTGCGCTGCTGGGGCTGGGATTCTGGTCGCTGGTGGTTGGCGTTGCGGCGTTTGTGGGCTGCGTGTCGATGGTGTCATCCAATGCGATGGCGGTCATTCTTGATGAGTTTCCCCATATGGCGGGAACGGCATCTTCGCTGGCAGGAACCTTCCGTTTTGGCATAGGGGCAATTGTTGGCGCATTGCTTTCTCTTGCGACCTTTAACTCTGCATGGCCGATGATTTGGTCAATTGCATTCTGCGCAAGCAGCTCCATTCTCTTCTGTCTGTACGCCAGTCGACCGAAAAAACGGTGATCTATTGCACAACGAGGAAGCTAAAAGGCTTCCTTTGTTGATGCATGTCAACCACAAATCTATCATTCCCCCGATATATG
>NZ_SJWV01000146.1:0-10491 GCF_004352695.1 Escherichia sp. KCJ4928 | reverse complement strand
ATAAAGCCCTTTCTTTAGTTTATTTTCAGAAAAAGATACACAAAATTTATATTTGGCATTTTCTTGTCTCTCCGACAGACTGACCGAATTGTTATCAATGTTAACAAAAAAAGAACAATTGGTTATAAGGAGAGAGTATGCGTGTCATCACCCTGGCGGGTAGTCCTCGCTTTCCTTCTCGCTCCAGCTCCTTGCTGGAATATGCGCGGGAAAAACTAAATGGCCTCGATGTAGAGGTTTATCACTGGAATCTGCAAAACTTCGCCCCGGAAGATCTGCTTTATGCTCGTTTCGATAGTCCGGCACTCAAGACCTTCACCGAACAGCTGCAACAGGCTGATGGACTGATAGTCGCTACACCTGTGTATAAAGCCGCCTATTCCGGCGCGCTGAAAACCCTGCTCGACCTGCTGCCAGAGCGCGCTTTGCAAGGCAAAGTGGTGCTACCGCTGGCGACGGGCGGTACCGTGGCCCATCTGCTGGCGGTCGATTATGCCCTTAAACCAGTTTTAAGCGCACTGAAAGCTCAGGAGATCCTGCACGGCGTGTTTGCCGATGACTCACAAGTAATTGATTACCATCACAGACCCCAGTTCACGCCAAATCTGCAAACCCGTCTTGATACCGCGCTAGAAACTTTCTGGCAGGCATTGCACCGCCGCGATGTTCAGGTTCCTGACCTTCTGTCTCTGCGAGGTAATGCCCATGCGTAACATCATTAAACTGGCGCTGGTGGGATTGCTTAGCGTCTCTACGATTGCGGTTGCTGCAGAATCCTCGCCTGAAGCGTTACGTATAGGCTATCAGAAAGGCAGTATTGGTATGGTACTGGCAAAAAGCCACCAGTTACTGGAAAAACGCTATCCGCAATCAAAAATCTCCTGGGTGGAGTTCCCCGCGGGTCCGCAAATGTTGGAAGCGTTAAACGTTGGCAGTATTGATCTCGGCAGTACCGGGGATATTCCGCCAATCTTTGCCCAGGCTGCCGGGGCTGATTTGGTATATGTGGGCGTCGAGCCACCGAAGCCCAAAGCCGAAGTGATTCTGGTGGCAGAAAACAGCCCGATCAAAACCGTAGCCGATCTTAAAGGTCACAAAGTTGCCTTTCAGAAAGGTTCCAGTTCACACAACCTTTTACTGCGTGCACTGCGTCAGGCCGGACTTAAGTTTACCGATATCCAACCCACTTACCTGACGCCCGCTGATGCCCGCGCCGCGTTCCAGCAAGGTAACGTTGACGCCTGGGCTATCTGGGATCCCTACTACTCTGCTGCATTATTACAGGGCGGCGTGCGGGTGCTGAAAGACGGCACCGATCTCAATCAAACTGGATCGTTTTATCTGGCAGCTCGTCCCTATGCAGAAAAAAACGGCGCTTTTATTCAGGGCGTACTCGCAACCTTTAGTGAGGCCGATGCGTTAACCCGCAGCCAGCGCGAGCAAAGCATCGCTTTACTGGCAAAAACGATGGGCTTACCGGCACCGGTGATTGCCTCTTACTTAGATCATCGCCCTCCTACCACCATCAAACCGGTTAACGCCGAGGTTGCCGCCTTACAGCAGCAAACGGCAGATCTGTTTTATGAAAATCGTCTGGTGCCGAAAAAAGTCGATATTCGCCAGCGCATCTGGCAGCCCACTCAACTGGAAGGAAAACAATTATGAGTCTGAATATGTTCTGGTTTTTACCGACCCATGGTGACGGGCATTATCTTGGAACGGAAGAAGGTTCACGCCCGGTTGATCACGGCTATCTGCAACAAATTGCGCAAGCGGCGGATCGTCTGGGCTATACCGGTGTGCTGATCCCAACGGGGCGATCGTGTGAAGATGCGTGGCTGGTGGCGGCGTCGATGATCCCGGTGACGCAGCGGCTGAAGTTTCTTGTCGCCCTGCGCCCCAGCGTAACCTCACCTACCGTTGCCGCTCGCCAGGCCGCCACGCTTGACCGTCTCTCAAATGGTCGTGCGTTGTTTAATCTGGTCACAGGCAGCGATCCACAAGAGCTGGCAGGCGACGGCGTGTTCCTTGATCATAGCGAGCGCTACGAAGCCTCGGCGGAATTTACCCAGGTCTGGCGGCGCTTATTGCTGGGGGAAACCGTCAATTTCAACGGTAAACATATTCATGTGCGCGGAGCAAAACTGCTCTTCCCGCCGATTCAACAGCCTTATCCTCCGCTTTACTTTGGCGGATCGTCAGACGTCGCCCAGGAGCTGGCGGCAGAACAAGTTGATCTCTACCTCACCTGGGGCGAACCGCCAGAACTAGTAAAAGAGAAGATCGAACAAGTGCGGGCGAAAGCTGCCGCGCATGGACGCAAAATTCGTTTCGGTATTCGTCTGCATGTGATTGTTCGTGAAACTAACGACGAAGCGTGGCAGGCCGCCGAGCGGTTAATCTCGCATCTTGATGATGAAACTATCGCCAAAGCACAGGCCGCATTCGCCCGGACGGATTCCGTAGGACAACAGCGAATGGCGGCGTTACATAACGGCAAGCGCGACAATCTGGAGATCAGCCCCAATTTATGGGCGGGCGTTGGCTTAGTGCGCGGCGGTGCCGGAACGGCGCTGGTGGGCGATGGTCCTACGGTCGCTGCGCGAATCAACGAATACGCCGCGCTTGGCATCGACAGCTTTGTGCTTTCGGGCTATCCGCATCTGGAAGAAGCGTATCGGGTCGGCGAGTTGCTGTTCCCACATCTGGATGTCGCCATTCCGGAAATTCCCCAGCCGCAGCCGCTGAATCCGCAAGGCGAAGCGGTGGCGAATGATTTTATCCCCCGTAAAGTCGCGCAAAGCTAAGGAAGAAATAATGGCAACGCCAGTGAAGAAGTGGTTATTGCGCGTTGCCCCCTGGTTTTTACCGGTGGGCATCGTGGCGGTGTGGCAACTGGCCTCCTCAGTTGGCTGGCTGTCGACGCGTATTTTGCCCTCACCGGAAGGGGTGGTGACGGCGTTCTGGACGCTCTCCGCCAGCGGCGAACTGTGGCAGCATCTGGCGATCAGTTCCTGGCGGGCGCTGATTGGCTTTTCAATTGGCGGATCGCTGGGGTTGATTTTGGGACTGATTAGCGGGCTATCTCGCTGGGGAGAACGGCTGCTGGATACCTCAATTCAGATGTTGCGCAACGTACCGCATCTGGCGCTGATCCCGCTGGTGATTTTGTGGTTTGGCATTGATGAATCCGCAAAAATCTTTCTGGTGGCGCTCGGCACGCTATTCCCCATTTATATCAACACCTGGCATGGCATCCGTAATATCGATCGCGGTCTGGTGGAAATGGCGCGTAGCTATGGATTATCCGGCATACCGCTGTTTATCCATGTGATCCTGCCTGGTGCCCTGCCCTCAATTATGGTCGGCGTGCGTTTTGCGTTGGGCCTGATGTGGCTGACGCTGATTGTTGCCGAAACCATTTCTGCCAATTCAGGCATTGGTTATCTGGCGATGAATGCGCGGGAGTTTTTGCAAACGGACGTGGTGGTAGTCGCTATTATTCTTTACGCCCTGCTCGGCAAACTTGCTGACGTCAGCGCGCAGCTGTTAGAGCGCCTCTGGTTGCGCTGGAACCCGGCTTATCATTTGAAGGAGGCCACGGTATGAATACTGCTCGTCTGAACCAGGGCACACCATTGTTGCTCAATGCAGTAAGCAAACATTACGCGGAAAATATCGTCCTGAACCAACTGGATTTACATATTCCGGCAGGTCAGTTTGTGGCGGTGGTGGGCCGCAGCGGTGGTGGCAAAAGTACCCTGCTGCGCCTGCTGGCCGGGCTGGAAACGCCAACCGCAGGCGATGTGTTGGCAGGCACCACACCGCTGGCTGAAATTCAGGAAGACACGCGAATGATGTTTCAGGATGCGCGTCTGCTACCGTGGAAATCGGTGATTGATAACGTTGGGTTAGGCCTTAAAGGCCAGTGGCGCGATGCCGCGCGTCGGGCGTTGGCTGCGGTAGGACTGGAGAATCGCGCCGGGGAATGGCCTGCCGCACTTTCAGGCGGGCAGAAACAGCGAGTGGCGCTGGCAAGAGCGTTGATTCATCGACCGGGTTTATTGTTGCTTGATGAACCGCTCGGGGCACTGGACGCCTTAACGCGACTCGAGATGCAGGATTTGATTGTGTCACTTTGGCAGGAGCACGGCTTTACCGTACTGTTGGTGACGCATGATGTGAGCGAAGCGGTAGCAATGGCTGACCGGGTGTTGTTAATTGAAGAGGGAAAAATTGGTCTGGATTTGACAGTGGATATCCCCCGTCCGCGTCGATTAGGGTCGGTGCGATTAGCGGAGCTGGAAGCGGAAGTATTGCAACGGGTAATGCGGCGTGGGCATTCTGAACAACTGATTCGGCGTCATGGTTAATATGCCGGATGTGGCGCACAAAACCAGCATTTTCAACGGACTAGTAGGCCTGATAAGACACGTCAAGCATCGCATCAGGCAGTTGGGCACGGCTGCCGGATGCGGCGTGAACGCCTTATCCAGCCTACAAAACCAGCAATTTCAACGGAGTTGCAGGCCTGATAAGACGCGTCAAGCGTCGCATCAGGCATTTTGGCTCAAAAGTATCAAGCCAGTGCTTTGGTGATCTTCTCGTACAGATCGCCAGAGAGATTTTCCAGCCCTTTCAACTGTTCCAGCGCCGCGCGCATTTTCTCCTGACGTTTGGCATCATAACGTTTCAGGCGAATCAGCGGTTCAATCAGACGTGAAGCTACCTGCGGGTTACGGCTGTTGAGGTCGGTAAGCATTTCCACCAGGAACTGGTAACCGCTGCCATCTTCGGCATGGAACGCTGCCGGGTTGCTGCCCGCAAACGCACCAATCAACGAACGAATACGGTTCGGGTTGCTCATGGTAAATGAGCGATGCTGCAACAGACCACGCACCGTCTCCAGCACATTCGCCGCCGGGCTGGTGGCTTGCAGGATAAACCATTTATCCATCACCAGACCGTCCTGATGCCACTTATCGTCGTACTCCTGCATCAGTGCGTCACGGCAAGGCAGCTGTGCAGCAACCGCCGCAGAAAGCGCTGCCAGCGCATCGGTCATATTGTTTGCTTCATGGTATTGCTTGCTCACCAGCACGTCAGCCAGATGCGTTTCACCAAAAGCAAGGAAGCGCAGGCAGGCATTACGCAGAGTGCGTTTTGCAATATCTTCATGCTCAACACGGTACTCGCTCTGGTAATTCGCGTTGTAAATAGCCAGCAGCTCATCCGCCAGTTCAGTCGCCAGAGTACGAGTGAGTGCTTCGCGTACTTCGGCAATAGCAATCGGGTCGATGATATCGAACAGTTCAGCCATTTCATTGACAGAAGGCAGCGTCAGGATTTCTGCCGCCAGCGCCGGATCAATCTTCTCATCGAGCAGCACCGCGCGGAAAGCGTCAGCCACATGTACCGGCAGAGACAGCGGCTGCCCTTGCTGATGACGGGCGACGTTCAGCTTGATGTAGGTTGCCAGCAAACTTTGCGCCGCATCCCAACGGGAGAAATCATTACGCGCATGACGCATCAGGAAGGTCAGTTGCTGATCGCTCCACTTATATTCCAGTTTCACTGGCGCAGAGAATTCGCACAGCAGCGCAGGCACCGGCTGGAAGTAGACATTATCAAAAACAAAGGTCTGTTCCGCCTGGGTGACGTTCAGCACGGAATTCACCGGATGACCGCCTTTCTGCAACGGGATCACTTTGCCTTCGTTGTCATACAATTCGATGGCAAATGGAATATGCAGCGGCTGTTTTTCTGCCTGATCCGGCGTGGCTGGCGTGCGCTGGCTGATGGTCAGGGTGTACTGCTCGGTTTCCGGATTGTAGTCGTCTTTGACGGTCACAATCGGCGTGCCGGACTGGCTGTACCAACGGCGGAAATGGGAGAGATCGACATTCGACGCATCTTCCATCGCCTGCACAAAGTCGTCGCAGGTTGCCGCGCTGCCATCATGGCGCTCGAAATAGAGTTGCATCCCTTTCTGGAAGTTTTCTTCGCCCAGCAGGGTGTGGATCATGCGAATCACTTCCGCGCCCTTCTCGTAAACGGTCAGGGTGTAGAAGTTGTTCATCTCAATGACCATATCCGGGCGGATCGGGTGCGCCATCGGGCTGGCGTCTTCCGCAAACTGCAATCCGCGCATGGTGCGCACATTATTGATACGGTTTACCGCGCGGGAACCAAGGTCAGAGCTGAATTCCTGATCGCGGAAGACGGTTAAACCTTCTTTCAGGCTGAGCTGGAACCAGTCGCGGCAGGTCACTCGGTTACCGGTCCAGTTATGGAAATATTCATGGCCGATAACGCGTTCAATATCGAGATAATCTTTGTCGGTGGCGGTGTCGGTGCGGGCCAACACATATTTGGAGTTAAAGATATTCAGCCCCTTATTCTCCATTGCGCCCATATTGAAGAAATCCACCGCGACGATCATATAGATGTCGAGGTCATACTCCAGGCCAAAGCGTTCTTCATCCCATTTCATGGAGTTTTTCAGCGAGGTCATCGCCCACGGCGCGCGATCAAGGTTGCCGCGATCGACGTACAGCTCCAGTGCTACTTCGCGACCAGAACGCGTGGTAAAGGTATCGCGCAGTACATCAAAGTCGCCTGCCACCAGCGCAAACAGGTAGCACGGTTTCGGGAACGGGTCCTGCCACTGTACCCAATGGCGTCCGTTTTCGAGTTCGCCTTGCGCAACGCGGTTACCATTGGAAAGCAGGAAGGGATATTTGATTTTATCGGCAATAATTTTGGTGGTAAAACGCGCCAGCACGTCCGGGCGGTCGAGATAATACGTAATATGGCGGAAACCTTCGGCTTCACACTGGGTGCAAAGCGCATCGCCTGACTGATAAAGCCCTTCCAGCGCCGTATTCGCCGCCGGGCTTATTTCATTAATGATCTTAAGCGTAAAACGCTCCGGCAAATTACTGATGACCAGTGCGCCCTCTTCTTCTTTCCAGGCGGTCCACGGCTCATCATTAATATGAACAGAAACCAGTTTGAGGTCTTCGCCGTTGAGACGAAGCGGAGCATCTGATGCACCATGACGGACAGCCTGGCTGACCGCGGTAACGACCGTCTTTTGCGCGTCGAGGTCAAAGGTCAAGTCAATATCAGTAATCTGGTAATCCGGCGCACGATAATCGTGACGGTATTTGGCTTGTGGCTGTTGAGTCATAAATAACCTTTAGCATCTTTTATAGAGTCTGGTGTTCAGTCTATTCCTGTTGCGTAAATCGCGCTATGCAGAATCTTCATCTTTTCAGGTACAAACGCCTTTATTGCTACATTTTTATAACATACACCGCGTAATGCCATCGACCAGAAAGGTGGCATATGGTGTGATCGGGGTTCAATAAATTGCGAAACAAGGTATACTCCAGCAGTTCCTGAAGATGTTTATTGTACTAAACGCTCCTGTACGAGGACGCTACTGCGCACCTATGACACAATTCGCTTCTCCTGTTCTGCACTCGTTGCTGGATACAGATGCTTATAAGTTGCATATGCAGCAAGCCGTGTTTCATCACTATTACGATGTGCATGTCGCGGCGGAGTTTCGTTGCCGAGGTGACGATCTGCTGGGTATTTATGCCGATGCTATTCGTGAACAGATTCAGGCGATGCAGCACCTGCGCCTGCAGGATGATGAATATCAGTGGCTCTCTGCTCTGCCTTTCTTTAAGGCCGACTATCTTAACTGGTTACGCGAGTTCCGCTTTAACCCGGAACAAGTCACCGTATCCAACGATAATGGCAAGCTGGATATTCGTTTAAGCGGCCCGTGGCGTGAAGTCATCCTCTGGGAAGTTCCTTTGCTGGCGGTTATCAGTGAAATGGTACATCGCTATCGCTCACCGCAGGCCGACGTTGCGCAAGCCCTCGACACGCTGGAAAGCAAATTAGTCGACTTCTCGGCGTTAACCGCCGGCCTTGATATGTCGCGCTTCCATCTTATGGATTTTGGCACCCGTCGCCGTTTTTCTCGCGAAGTACAAGAAACCATCGTTAAGCGTCTGCAACAGGAATCCTGGTTCGTGGGCACCAGCAACTACGATCTGGCGCGTCGGCTTTCCCTCACGCCGATGGGAACACAGGCACACGAATGGTTCCAGGCACATCAGCAAATCAGCCCGGATCTAGCCAACAGCCAGCGAGCTGCACTTGCTGCCTGGCTGGAAGAATATCCCGACCAACTTGGCATTGCATTAACCGACTGCATCACTATGGATGCTTTCCTGCGTGATTTCGGTGTCGAGTTCGCCAGTCGCTATCAGGGCCTGCGTCATGACTCTGGCGACCCGGTTGAATGGGGTGAAAAAGCCATTGCACATTATGAAAAGCTGGGAATTGATCCACAGAGTAAAACTCTGGTTTTCTCTGACAATCTGGATTTACGCAAAGCGGTTGAGCTATACCGCCACTTCTCTTCCCGCGTGCAATTAAGTTTTGGTATTGGGACTCGCCTGACCTGCGATATCCCCCAGGTAAAACCCCTGAATATTGTGATTAAGTTGGTTGAGTGTAACGGTAAACCGGTGGCGAAACTTTCTGACAGCCCTGGCAAAACTATCTGCCACGATAAAGCGTTTGTTCGGGCGCTGCGCAAAGCGTTCGACCTTCCGCATATTAAAAAAGCCAGTTAATATCATCAGGGAGCTAATCGGCTCCCTTTTTTTACCTTTAATTCCGAAATCTTTCGCTGCATTTGCGAATTCTGCTTGTCTGATTGCAGATGCCAGGTAACATAGGTATCCCCCCATTTACGGGTGGACAAGTGTTTATTTTTTCCGACTATTAACAGAGAGAATATTATGAGCGTTGTGCCTGTAGCCGACGTACTCCAGGGCCGCGTAGCCGTTGACAGCGAAGTCACCGTACGCGGATGGGTACGTACCCGCCGAGATTCAAAAGCTGGCATCTCCTTCCTCGCCGTTTATGACGGTTCCTGCTTTGATCCTGTACAGGCTGTCATCAATAATTCTCTGCCCAATTACAATGAAGACGTCCTGCGTCTGACCACCGGCTGCTCGGTCATTGTGACGGGTAAAGTCGTGGCGTCGCCGGGCCAGGGGCAACAATTTGAAATTCAGGCCAGCAAAGTTGAAGTTGCTGGTTGGGTTGAAGATCCAGACACTTACCCGATGGCGGCAAAACGCCACAGCATTGAGTATCTGCGTGAAGTCGCTCACCTGCGTCCGCGCACAAACCTGATTGGTGCCGTCGCGCGCGTTCGCCATACGCTGGCGCAGGCGCTGCATCGCTTCTTTAACGAGCAGGGATTCTTCTGGGTTTCAACGCCACTGATTACCGCATCTGATACCGAAGGTGCAGGCGAAATGTTCCGCGTTTCTACGCTGGATCTGGAAAACCTGCCGCGTAACGATCAGGGCAAAGTGGATTTCGACAAAGACTTCTTTGGTAAAGAGTCTTTCCTGACCGTATCTGGCCAGTTGAACGGCGAAACCTACGCTTGCGCATTATCCAAAATTTATACCTTCGGCCCGACTTTCCGTGCTGAAAACTCCAACACCAGCCGTCACCTGGCGGAATTCTGGATGCTGGAGCCGGAAGTGGCGTTTGCTAACCTGAACGATATCGCGGGTCTGGCTGAAGCCATGCTGAAATATGTCTTCAAAGCGGTTCTCGAAGAACGCGCAGACGACATGAAATTCTTCGCTGAACGCGTAGATAAAGATGCCGTTTCACGTCTGGAACGCTTCATTGAGGCCGATTTCGCGCAGGTGGATTACACCGACGCAGTGACCATTCTCGAAAACTGCGGCAGGAAGTTTGAAAACCCGGTTTACTGGGGCGTCGATCTCTCTTCTGAGCATGAGCGTTATCTGGCGGAAGAACACTTTAAAGCACCGGTAGTGGTTAAAAACTATCCGAAAGATATTAAAGCGTTCTATATGCGCCTCAACGAAGACGGTAAAACCGTTGCGGCTATGGACGTTCTGGCTCCGGGCATCGGTGAGATCATTGGTGGCTCCCAGCGTGAAGAACGTCTGGACGTTCTGGACGAGCGTATGCTGGAAATGGGCCTGAATAAAGAAGATTACTGGTGGTATCGCGATCTGCGTCGCTACGGTACTGTTCCGCATTCAGGTTTCGGTCTTGGTTTTGAACGCCTGATTGCTTACGTAACTGGCGTGCAAAACGTGCGTGATGTGATTCCGTTCCCACGTACTCCGCGCAACGCCAGCTTCTGATTTTCTTCCTCAAAGAGCCAGCGCCTGCTGGCTCTTTTTTATCCTTTCTGTCAAGTTATCTGTTTGTTAAGTCAAGCAATCTATTTGCAACCCCGCCATAACGATCATCCTGTTACGGAATATTACATTGCAACATTTACGCACAAAAAATAACCCGCATTCTTATTGCGGATTAGTTTTTTCTTAGCTGATAGCACAATTTTCATACTATTTTTTGGCATTCTGGATGTCTGAAAGAGGATTTTGTGCCAGGTCGATAAAG
>NZ_SJWV01000145.1:0-10510 GCF_004352695.1 Escherichia sp. KCJ4928 | reverse complement strand
ATCTACATCCTGCAAATCGTTATGGTCTCCATCTTTTGGAGTTACCGGGACCAAAGCTTTGGGCTCATAGAGTGTTATCCCAGCAAAGATTTGGTCATCGTTAACTATTAGACTTTTTATCCTTGCCCGAGTGTCGTTAGAGTACTCAAAGTCATAGTTTTGTTTGAAATTTTCGCATGTCTTCAAGACATCTACAAATGAGTATCCGTCATTACAATCTACTTCAAATAGCGAAGTTTGTACTTTTTTGGGGAAATCTTTATTTTTTTCTTCCGAAAAATTCATTGGCAATCCTTATTTTTTAATAAATGATTTTCAGTAAATTAATCAGTAAGTTGTTTAGCATAGGGTATGTGCGCTTTTGATAAATTACATGCAGTCACATCACCCAAACGTCTCTTCAGGCCACTGACTAGCGATAACTTTCCCCACAACGGAACAACTCTCATTGCATGGGATCATTGGGTATTGTGGGTTTAGTGGCTGTAGAAACATCTGACCGCTATCCCTGATCAGTTTCTTGAAGGTAAACTCATCACCACCAAGTCTGGCTATACAGAAATCGCCTGGCTCAACAGCCTGCTCAGGGTCAACCAGAATTAACATCCCGTCAGGAAAGCTGGGCTTGGAACCTGTTGGTGCGGTCATTGAGTTACCTTCAACCTCAAGCCAGAATGCAGAGTCACTGGCTTTTTTGGTTGTGCTTACCAATCTCTCCGCATCGCCTTTGGTAAAGGTTCTGAGTTCTGGAGAGAACATCCCAGCCTGAACATGAGAAAAAACAGGGTACTCATATTGTTTTTTAACTGGGGCCGATGAGTATTCGCCAACAGGTGAAAATGTCCCGTCGTGGTTGAATGATATGTTATCAATACCAAGGTATTTAAACACCACACCAATATCACTAAGAGATGGATGACGAGATCCGCGCAACCAGTGTCCAATCCCACCCTGCGTCATACCTAGCTCTTCGGCTAACTTCTCTTGAGTTATGCCGAGCTCTTTCATTCTGGATCTAGCCAGTTCATACCATTTCATTTTCATGTCCTTATTATTACGCTTTGTACTGGAACCATCCATGCACAATGTGTATTTTTACTTGTATTCGTAAAGTACATATTGTATTTTTTATTCGTGTTTACTATGGAGGGCATATGAGCAACCTACGAAAATATCGAGAGTCACTGAATATCTCTCAAACAACACTTGCTAAGGCAGTTGGATGCACACAGGGAGCTATCGGACATTGGGAATCTGGTCGTCGCTTCCCAGACCTTAAAACATGCCGTGCTCTTGTTGCGTGCCTAAACAAGTTAGGCGCAAAAGTCAGTCTTGATGACGTGTTCCCGCCGGAACACAAAGCCGCTTAATAAGCGGATCCGCTCTTTGTAACAACGGACATTCGTCCTACGTCGCTGAAAAGCGAGTTCCAAGATATCTGACCAACTAAGGCCATATGCGTTTCCACGCATACCTTTCAACTAACTATTCACTATTGGAAATCTTAAGAAATGGAAAGAACAAGTTACAGCAAACTATCACAGCGTGACGTTGATCGCGCAGAAACAGATTTACTTATCAATCTGTCAGCTATTACCCAGCGCGGTCTGGCAAAGATGATTGGCTGTCATGAATCGAAGATAAGCAGAACGGATTGGAGATTTATTGCTTCGGTCTTGTGTGCTTTCGGAATGGCATCAGACATCAGTCCGATTAGCAGGGCTTTTAAGTATGCGCTTGATGGACTCACCAATAAAAAACGCCCGGCGGCAACCGAGCGTTCTGAACAAATCCAGATGGAGTTCTGAGGTCATTACTGGATCTATCAACAGGAGTCATTATGACAAATACAGCAAAAATACTCAACTTCGGCAGAGGTAACTTTGCCGGACAGGAGCGTAATGTGGCAGATCTCGATGATGGTTACGCCAGACTATCAAATATGCTGCTTGAGGCTTATTCGGGCGCAGATCTGACCAAGCGACAGTTTAAAGTGCTGCTTGCCATTCTGCGTAAAACCTATGGGTGGAATAAACCAATGGACAGAATCACCGATTCTCAACTTAGCGAGATTACAAAGTTACCTGTCAAACGGTGCAATGAAGCCAAGTTAGAACTCGTCAGAATGAATATTATCAAGCAGCAAGGCGGCATGTTTGGACCAAATAAAAACATCTCAGAATGGTGTATCCCTCAAAACGAGGGACAATCCCCTAAAACGAGGGATAAAACATCCCTCAAATTGGGGGATTGCTATCCCTCAAAACAGGGGGACACAAAAGACACTATTACAAAAGAAAAAAGAAAAGATTATTCGTCAGAGAATTCTGGCGAATCCTCTGACCAGCCAGAGAACGACCTTTCTGTGGTGAAACCGGATGCTGCAATTCAGAGCGGCAGCAAGTGGGGGACAGCAGAAGACCTGACCGCCGCAGAGTGGATGTTTGACATGGTGAAGACCATCGCGCCATCAGCCAGAAAACCGAATTTTGCTGGGTGGGCTAACGATATCCGCCTGATGCGTGAACGTGACGGACGTAACCATCGCGACATGTGTGTACTTTTCCGCTGGGCCTGCCAGGACAACTTCTGGTCCGGTAACGTGCTGAGTCCGGCCAAACTCCGCGACAAGTGGACCCAGCTCGAAATCAACCGTAACAAGCAACAGGCAGTCGTGACAGCCAGCAAACCAAAACTCGACCTGACAAACACAGACTGGATTTACGGGGTGGATCTATGAAAAACATCGCCGCACAGATGGTTAACTTTGACCGTGAGCAGATGCGTCGGATCGCCAACAACATGCCGGAACAGTACGACGAAAAGCCGCAGGTACAGCAGGTAGCGCAGATCATCAACGGTGTGTTCAGCCAGTTACTGGCAACTTTCCCGGCGAGCCTGGCTAACCGAGACCAGAACGAACTGAACGAAATCCGCCGCCAGTGGGTGCTGGCTTTCCGGGAAAACGGGATCACCACAATGGAACAGGTTAACGCAGGAATGCGCGTAGCCCGTCGGCAGAATCGACCATTTCTGCCATCACCCGGGCAGTTTGTTGCATGGTGCCGGGAAGAAGCATCCGTTATCGCCGGACTGCCAAACGTCAGCGAGCTGGTTGATATGGTTTACGAGTATTGCCGGAAGCGAGGCCTGTATCCGGATGCGGAGTCTTATCCGTGGAAATCAAACGCGCACTACTGGCTGGTTACCAACCTGTATCAGAACATGCGGGCCAATGCGCTTACTGATGCGGAATTACGGCGCAAGGCTGCCGATGAACTGACCTGTATGACAGCGCGAATTAACCGTGGTGAGACGATACCTGAACCAGTAAAACAACTTCCTGTTATGGGCGGTAGACCTCTAAATCGTGCACAGGCTCTGGCGAAGATCGCAGAAATTAAAGCTAAGTTCGGACTGAAAGGAGCAAGTGTATGACGGGCAAAGAGGCAATTATTCATTACCTGGGGACGCATAATAGCTTCTGTGCGCCGGACGTTGCCGCGCTAACAGGCGCAACAGTAACCAGCATAAATCAGGCCGCGGCTAAAATGGCACGGGCAGGTCTTCTGGTTATCGAAGGTAAGGTCTGGCGAACGGTGTATTACCGGTTTGCTACCAGGGAAGAACGGGAAGGAAAGATGAGCACGAACCTGATTTTTAAGGAGTGTCGCCAGAGTGCCGCGATGAAACGGGTATTGGCGGTATATGGAGTTAAAAGATGACCATCTACATTACTGAGCTAATAACAGGCCTGCTGGTAATCGCAGGCCTTTTTATTTGGGGGAGAGGGAAGTCATGAAAAAACTAACCTTTGAAATTCGATCTCCAGCACATCAGCAAAACGCTATTCACGCAGTACAGCAAATCCTTCCAGACCCAACCAAACCAATCGTAGTAACCATTCAGGAACGCAACCGCAGCTTAGACCAAAACAGGAAGCTATGGGCCTGCTTAGGTGACGTCTCTCGTCAGGTTGAATGGCATGGTCGCTGGCTGGATGCAGAAAGCTGGAAGTGTGTGTTTACCGCAGCATTAAAGCAGCAGGATGTTGTTCCTAACCTTGCCGGGAATGGCTTTGTGGTAATAGGCCAGTCAACCAGCAGGATGCGTGTAGGCGAATTTGCGGAGCTATTAGAGCTTATACAGGCATTCGGTACAGAGCGTGGCGTTAAGTGGTCAGACGAAGCGCGACTGGCTCTGGAGTGGAAAGCGCGATGGGGAGATCGGGCTGCATGACTATCAAATCAAATACGCCAGCACACGATAAGGACTGCTGGCAAACGCCGCTCTGGCTTTTTGATGCGCTGGATATTGAGTTTGGATTCTGGCTGGATTCAGCAGCGAGCGACAAAAATGCTCTGTGCGCTCACTGGCTAACTGAGGCCGACGACGCACTCAATTCTGAGTGGATAAGCCACGGTGCAATCTGGAATAACCCACCGTACAGCAATATCAGGCCGTGGGTGGAAAAAGCCGCTGAGCAGTGCATACAACAGCGACAGACGGTAGTTATGCTTGTGCCAGAGGATATGTCAGTCGGATGGTTCAGCAAGGCTCTGGAGAGTGTCGACGAAGTTCGCATTATCACTGATGGACGGATTAATTTTATCGAACCATCGACAGGGCTGGAGAAGAAGGGAAACAGCAAAGGTTCCATGCTGCTGATTTGGCGACCGTTCATCAGTCCTCGACGAATGTTTACTACTGTATCCAAAGCGGCATTGATGGCGATCGGGCAGGGCGTCAGGAGGGCGGCATGAGGCGACAGCAAAGAAGCATCACCGACATCATCTGCGAAAACTGCAAATACCTTCCAACGAAACGCTCCAGAAATAAACGCAAGCCAATCCCAAAAGAATCTGACGTAAAAACCTTCAATTACACGGCTCACCTGTGGGATATCCGGTGGCTAAGACATCGTGCGAGGAAAACAAGGTGATTGACGTGATGATTTATTCGGGGCTATATTCCTCACGCGCCAGCAAAATCTGGCGTCGGGATTGGCGTCCTGGATAGAGACCGCGACAGATACACGCCGCGAGCGTGTTTTTTATTGTCGTATGCACGCGCACATCTGAATTATGGTGGGCTGTGTGGGGGCGGAGAGATCCGCGCCGGTCGGTTTCCCGGTTACGCCAACCCTGCACAGTTCACCACCAGAAGATTGGCGTCGTCGGTGGTGAGTTATTAAGAAACCACTCGAGGGCGTCATTATGACAACTCAAATCTCTGTTGAAACTCTCTCCCCGATCACCCATAACCAGATTCCTGTTATTACCACCGAACTTTTGGCGCAGTTGTACGGTGCTGAAGTTAAGAACATTCAAAATAACTACGCCAGAAATGCTGAGCGCTTTATTGAAGGAAAGCATTTTTTCAAAGTGGCTGGCGATGCCCTGAAAAATTTGCGGGTAGCTTTAAACTACTCACAAAATTTGCAACCATCTTTAAGAGGGTTACAAATTTCCCCGAAAGCCCGCTCCCTCATCCTCTGGACAGAACGAGGCGCAGCCCGTCATGCAAAAATGCTCGAAACCGATCAGGCGTGGGAGGTGTTCGAAAAACTGGAAGACTGCTATTTCAGCCAGTGCAAGAAAAATACTGGCAAACAAGAGAAGAGCACCAACGAGCTTTCCGCAAAAGAAGCAAACAGCCTTGTATGGTTATGGGATTATGCTAACCGCTCACAGGCATTATTCCGCGAACTGTATCCGGCGCTAAAACAAATTCAATCGAACTATTCCGGCAGATGCTACGACTACGGTCATGAGTTTTCGTATGTTATCGGAATGGCGAGAGATGTTTTAATCAACCACACACGAGATGTTGATATTAATGAGCCAGACGGACCAACGAACCTTTCCGCATGGGTAAGGCTTAAGAACAAAGAGTTGCCGCCTTCACTGCATCGCTACTGACAATTGACAACTTAACAAACCCAGCTTCGGCTGGGTTTTTTATTACTGAATTTTCAATGTGAGAGGACATGACAATGAATGAGCTGATAAATAGCAGTATCATCAAAATGACAAGCATTGAAATCGCTGAGTTAGTGGGAAGTCGTCCAGATAACGTAAAAATATCAATAGAGCGCCTGGCTAAATCTGGAGTTATTCAACTTCCTGCATTGCAGGTTTTCGAAAAAATCAATAACTTAGGACTGCGCCGTAGTGTCGAGGCTTACGTCTTCGAAGGCGAACAAGGTAAGCGCGACAGCATTATTGTCGTTGCCCAGTTGTCGCCGGAATTCACCGCTCGTCTTGTTGACCGTTGGCGAGAACTCGAAGGGGCAACCGCAAAGATCCCACAAACCTTTTCTGAGGCATTGCGCCTTGCAGCTGACCTTGAAGACAAGAAGGCTGAACTGGAGAAACAGCTTGCTCTCGCAGCACCTAAAGTTGAGTTTGCCGATCGCGTTGGCGAGGCCAGCGGAATTTTGATTGGAAACTATGCAAAGGTTGTTGGTATTGGTCCAAACAAACTGTTTGCGTGGATGCGCGATCACAAAATCCTTATTGCTTCAGGTGCCCGGCGCAATGTGCCAATGCAGGAATATATGGATCGCGGCTATTTCACAGTGAAAGAAACAGCGGTCAATACAAATCACGGAATACAGATATCGTTCACCACAAAAATCACCGGGCGTGGTCAACAGTGGCTGACAAGAAAGCTGCTAGATAACGGAATGCTTAAAGTAACAGGGGAGGCTGCTTAATGGCTAAACCAGCGCGAAGGAAATGCAAAATCTGTAAGGAATGGTTTCACCCGGCATTCTCAAATCAGTGGTGGTGCAGCCCGGAACACGGAACTAAATTAGCGCTCGAACGACGAAATAAAGAACGCGAAAAGGCGGAAAAAACAGCAGAGAAGAAACGACGACGAGAGGAGCAGAAACAGAAAGATAAACTTAAGATTCGAAAACTCTCCTTAAAGCCCCGCAGTTACTGGATTAAACAAGCCCAACAAGCCGTAAACGCCTTCATCAGAGAAAGAGACCGCGACTTACCATGTATCTCATGCGGAACGATCACGTCTGCTCAGTGGGATGCCGGACATTACCGGACAACTGCTGCGGCACCTCAACTCCGATTTGATGAACGCAATATTCACAAGCAATGCGTGGTGTGCAACCAGCACAAAAGCGGAAATCTCGTTCCGTATCGCGTCGAACTGATTAACCGCATAGGGCAGGAAGCAGTAGACGAAATCGAATCAAACCATAGCCGCCATCGCTGGACTGTCGAAGAGTGCAAGGCGATCAAGGCAGAGTATCAACAGAAACTTAAAGACCTGCGAAACAGCAGAAGTGAGGCCGCATGACGTTCACCGTAAAAACCATTCCTGACATGCTTGTTGAGGCATATGGAAATCAGACCGAAGTGGCCCGAATACTGAACTGCAATCGTGCCACAGTCAGAAAATACATTGGCGATAAAGAAGGGAAAAGACACGCTATCGTCAACGGTGTTCTTATGGTTCACCGCGGATGGGGTAAAGATACTGATGCGTGATATCCGGCAGGTTCTTGAGCGCTGGGGGGCATGGGCGGCAAATAACCGTGAGGATGTTACATGGTCGCCCATTGCTGCCGGATTTAAGAGGCTGATCCCCGAAAAAGTAAAATCACGTCCACAGTGTTGTGACGATGACGCGATGATTATATGCGGGTGTATGGCTCGCCTTAACAGGAACAACAGCGATCTGCATGACTTGCTGGTTGATTATTACGTGTTGGGGGAGACGTTCATGGCGCTGGCACGGAAACATGGGTGCTCTGACACCTGTATAGGTAAACGCCTTCACAAAGCGGAGGGGATTGTTGAAGGCATGCTGATGATGCTGGGAGTGAGGCTTGAGATGGATCGGTATGTTGAGCGTGAATTGCCGGGAGGGAGAACCTCTGTATTTTATCAGCGAAAAAATAGTTTACGATCGTAAAAATCTGCATATCATGATAAGAGTGGTTACATTGCCACGCTGCTTAACCCGCCGATGCGCGGGTTTTTTTGTACCCAGAATCCTGTGAGCTATACGGAAAGTACACAGAAAGGAAGGTGCGACCACAATTAATAACAAAATCTTAAAAATCGCACATGGCACTATTAGTTTTCTAAATATTGTGTATTTTTTGTATTGCAGGATGACCCTGTAACGAAGTTTGCGTAACAGCATTTTGCTCTACGAGTTTGCCAGCCTCCCCCAGTGGCTGGCTTTTTTATGTCCGTAACATCCTGTGTATCAATAAATGTTGTTGTCTACGTACGTCAAGTAGTCGCATGAGATCTGACCAGATATGTTAAGGTTGCAGCTCTCTTTGAATATAATTATCATTTTCATTACGTTATTGTTACGTTTATCCGGTGCGCCGTAAAACGCCGTCCTTCAGGGGGTGGAGGATGTCAAGAATATAGTTATCGTATGGTGCTCAAGGAGTATTGTGTAATATGAAAATAATTATTTTTAGAGTGCTAACTTTTTTCTTTGTTATCTTTTCAGTTAATGTGGTTGCGAAGGAATTTACCTTAGACTTCTCGACTGCAAAGACGTATGTAGATTCGCTGAATGTCATTCGCTCTGCAATAGGTACTCCATTACAGACTATTTCATCAGGAGGTACGTCTTTACTGATGATTGATAGTGGCACAGGGGATAATTTGTTTGCAGTTGATGTCAGAGGGATAGATCCAGAGGAAGGGCGGTTTAATAATCTACGGCTTATTGTTGAACGAAATAATTTATATGTGACAGGATTTGTTAACAGGACAAATAATGTTTTTTATCGCTTTGCTGATTTTTCACATGTTACCTTTCCAGGTACAACAGCGGTTACATTGTCTGGTGACAGTAGCTATACCACGTTACAGCGTGTTGCAGGGATCAGTCGTACGGGGATGCAGATAAATCGCCATTCGTTGACTACTTCTTATCTGGATTTAATGTCGCATAGTGGAACCTCACTGACGCAGTCTGTGGCAAGAGCGATGTTACGGTTTGTTACTGTGACAGCTGAAGCTTTACGTTTTCGGCAAATACAGAGGGGATTTCGTACAACACTGGATGATCTCAGTGGGCGTTCTTATGTAATGACTGCTGAAGATGTTGATCTTACATTGAACTGGGGAAGGTTGAGTAGTGTCCTGCCTGACTATCATGGACAAGACTCTGTTCGTGTAGGAAGAATTTCTTTTGGAAGCATTAATGCAATTCTGGGAAGCGTGGCATTAATACTGAATTGTCATCATCATGCATCGCGAGTTGCCAGAATGGCATCTGATGAGTTTCCTTCTATGTGTCCGGCAGATGGAAGAGTCCGTGGGATTACGCACAATAAAATATTGTGGGATTCATCCACTCTGGGGGCAATTCTGATGCGCAGAACTATTAGCAGTTGAGGGGGTAAAATGAAAAAAACATTATTAATAGCTGCATCGCTTTCATTTTTTTCAGCAAGTGCGCTGGCGACGCCTGATTGTGTAACTGGAAAGGTGGAGTATACAAAATATAATGATGACGATACCTTTACAGTTAAAGTGGGTGATAAAGAATTATTTACCAACAGATGGAATCTTCAGTCTCTTCTTCTCAGTGCGCAAATTACGGGGATGACTGTAACCATTAAAACTAATGCCTGTCATAATGGAGGGGGATTCAGCGAAGTTATTTTTCGTTGACTCAGAATAGCTCAGTGAAAATAGCAGGTGGAGATTCATAAATGTTAAATACATCTCAATTCAGTCAGTTGTTGCCTGTCTGATAATAGATGTGTTAGAAAATTTCTGCATGGTGAATCCCCCTGTGCGGAGGGGCGACTGGTGAACGGTATGATCTCTTTGATGATCGTAAGCGAGAATACGCGGGTTTGGCGGCACCAGGCCGAACTCACCGGGAGGCACCCGGCACCATGCAGTATTCAGAGATTAGGCATATATCCAGGCTCCTCATCGCAGGAGCCTTTTTACATGCAAAAAAAAACCGCTCCTGGGAAGAGCGGCTGGCAAGAAGAAACAATATGAACAATTAATTAACGATGGGAATAATACCTTAGAGTAATCACCTTGCGCAACTGTAAGGGCATATTTCATCTTTGCGGGCTGTTTTTCTGTGTGGCTTCTGTGTTTCCGGAGGGCAGCCTGTACCTTTTCTGACTCAGAACATTATCCCGGCCGGGAGGATTCATGGCATTTAAACACTACGATGTGGTCAGGGCGGCATCGCCGTCAGACCTTGCTGAACGACTGACACAAAAACTGAAGGAGGGCTGGCAGCCATTTGGCAGTCCGGTGGCCATCACGCCTTATACCCTGATGCAGGCCATTGCGGCGGAAGGTGATGTCACCACACCAGTGGCGGTGACCGGTAATGAGGGTAAGGCGGTGGCTGTCAGTGCCACCAGCGACCCGGAGTATTACTTTGTTGTGGTTCTGGCAGGGCAGTCAAATGGCATGTCGTATGGTGAAGGTCTTCCGCTGCCGGAGACATATGACCGTCCGGACCCGCGTATTAAGCA